>JBKHFK010000156.1:0-4582 GCA_046540295.1 Halanaerobium sp. | reverse complement strand
AGAACATTAATCTCAGAAATCTCGCCGTCTTCTACTATTACTTCCAATTCAATCTGATCTGAATGGCCCTGAGCTGAGCCCTGATAGGTACCATCTTCAAAATCAGTTTCTTCATCATCACTGGATTCCGGAGAAGCCTGATCGATTGCATCCTGTGCTGCCTCCATATAAGCTTCACTGGTATAGGTCGCCCCGGATATCACATCTAAATCAGCATCTTGTTCTCTTAAAAGCTGAGCTTCTAATTCTTCGTAGGCGGGGTCTGCCAGATGTTCAGTCTCTTCTTCTTCCACAACCTCTACATCTGCTATATCTCCATTTTCTACTGTTATTTCCAGAACAATGTCTCCCTGAGCTCCTTCAGCCTCTCCCTGATAGGTTCCATCCTGCAGACCATCTTCCTGTTCTGCAATTAAGAGATTGATTCCAGCCTGAACCGCTCTCGAAACAGTCTGAGAAGAATAAGTAGCTCCACTTATCATATCAGTTTCTGACATTACCTGATCCGCATCATCAGTAGTAAATTCATTAAACTGAGACAGGAATTCTCGGTCTTTTATTCTGGCACCAAGGGTTGGAGACTCACTTTCATTAATAATTTTAATATCTTCCACATTTCCTTCTGGACTTAGAGAAAGTAAAACTTCTATTGGAGCTTCAAAACCATTGCGTGATATGTAAACAAGGTCCTGAATAATCTCCTCATCTGCTGAGTGAGCTGCAAAAAGAATATCATTGTCATCTCGTTCTATAATTTCAAAACTTTCAGCAGCCGGTACAGCATCTTTAAGATGACTGTAGGTTAAACTGCCGGGATATGGATTTTCATCATCAATTAAAGTCATTCCCACAAGCAGAATTAAAACTGCCGCCATGATAATTGCGCTAAAATGAGCAACTTTTTTCTTAACATACTCCACCTCACCAAAATGAGGGGTTTCAAAAGCATTGTCCAGAAAATAAGAAGCTCCATTAATAATTAAAATTGCAAAAGTAATTCCCTCTGGATAGGGGGTATAGCGGCGGATAAAAATTGTTAGGAAACCTCCGAGCAGTCCATAGACCACCTTTGCCCATTTAGCTACAGGAGATGTCACCATATCTGTTGCCATATAAATGGCAGCAAAAATCAGCCCCCCAGAAAACACTGCAAAAAATGGATCCTGACCATAAAGCAGAGCCGCTCCTGCCGCACCTGCAATAAAGGAAAGGGGAATTCTTAAATCAATATAATCTCTTAAATATAAATAAATGCCACCGATAAGCAGGGCAATTACTGAAGTTTCTCCAATACTACCCGGAATATTACCAATAATCAGCTGGCTGTAACTAAATGAATCTCCACCAAGCTGCAGAGCTGTTGCTGCAGAAACTCCATCTACCGGACTTACCCATTCAATCATTAAAGCTGGATAGGATAAAAGCAAAATTGCTCTGGCTACTAATGCTGGATTGAAAATATTACTGCCCAGACCACCAAATAAATGTTTTCCAATTACTACAGTTAAAAAACCACCCAGAATAGGCATCCACCAGGGGACTGTAGGCGGCAGGGTTAAACCAAGTAATAACCCGGCCAGAAAAGCACTCCCATCACCAAAGGTGGTAGCATTTTTTACAAATGGTTTTTCAAAAATCACTGCACTTATGGCACTTGCTAAAACTAAATACAGTGCATATAAACCAAAAAAGTAAGTACCTGCAATCGTGGCAGGAACCAGAGCAATTACCACACTCCACATATTGGTTTCTATAGTTTCTGGACTCTCGATATGAGGTCCACTCGAACTGAATAAATTTGCCATTTTAAATTCCACCTCTATTGTTTTTGGTTTTCTCTATGCACTGCCTTACCTCTTTTTAACCAGCGGACCAGTGGTCGTTTGGAAGGACAGATATAAGCACAGGCCCCACATTCTATACAATCCATCAACCCAACTTCAAGCGAACGTTCAATTAGATCATTATTGATAAAAGCCGTAATTCTATTGGGTGCTAAATACATTGGACAGACCTCACCACATTTACCACATCTAATACAGGGGCGGGTCTCACTATCTGCATACTCTTCAACTGTCATTAAAACAATCCCTGATGTTACCTTAACTACAGGAATACTTTCATCATCAATATTAATCCCGGTCATCGGACCGCCAACAATAACCTGATATTCCTCTTTATCTTTAGCTCCACCACAGAATTCAACTACATCTTTAATTGAAGTCCCAATTGGAACTTTTACATTAGAAGGAGTTGTTAAAGCCTTTCCACTAACTGTGATTACCCGATCGATTACAGCTTCCTCAAAGTCAACTGCGCGGGCTATTTTAACAGCAGTCTGAACATTATTAACAACTACATTGACCGCCATCGGCAGCTCACCTTTCGGTACTTCCCGGTTTAAAACCGCTTTAATCAAATGTCTTTCTGCTCCATGAGGATAGCGGGTATCTAAAGCCTGAACCTCAATCCCGGGCCAGTCTTTTGCTAATTTTTGCAGTTTTTCTATTGCATCCATTTTATTTAATTCAATTGCAATAATTCCATTTTCTGCTCCGACTGCTTTTTTAATCATTTCCAGACCTCTAAATAAGTCATCACCTTCCTCCAAAAGCAGGCGGTGATCAACAGTTAAAAAGGGTTCACATTCAGCTCCATTAATAATTACCGTATCGATTTCCATTTCCGGAGGAGGAGTGAGTTTGATATGAGTGGGAAAGCCTGCTCCTCCCATCCCGATCACACCAGCTGCTTCCACCCTATTTCGAATAGTTTCTACATCAGGTAGAGCCCCTCTATCTTTCTTTACTTCTTCTGCAGCAGCTGCTCCATCATCTCTTTCAATTAAAATACAGTTATAAGTTCCCTGCCCCGGTTTCTTCCGCTTACCCATTCCTTTGACTATTCCATTAATACTGGAATGAACCCTGGCTGATATCTTACCCTGCAGTTCAGCTATACATTCACCTTTTTTCACTCTATCACCAGCTTCGACAATTGGCTCAGCTGGCGCTCCAATATGCTGGGTTAAAGGAATAGCTACTTCCTTAGGATCCGGCATCACTTTTATTGGCTGATCACTGGTCAATCCCTTTTTTTCAGGTAGATGTATTCCACCTATCGGGAATTTTTTCACTTCCTTATTTGCCATTGTTGCACCTCCAAATTTAAATACGAGTAAATCACTTAACATTATTATAACAGAAAAATACGTTGTTTGAAAAGAATTTTTATCAATTAATTTAATTTCAATATATGATAATTATCTTTAGAATTAACTTTTCGGTATTTACCTGAGGCATAAATAATGCCATTATGGGCCTGATTACCGACCTTAATTACCGGAACTCTGTTTTCCACTGCTCTTAAAACAGCCGCCTGCCACATAATATTTTTTAAAAGTCTGCTCTCATTAAACCAGGCTTCATTTGTCTGATTAACTATAAAATCAACTTCGCCTGCAGCAACTTTAGTATAGTCTGGATATAATATTTCCGAACAGATAACTGTTTTCCACTGCAGATTTTTATATTTAAATAAATTCGCTTCCCGCCCGGCATTTAACATTGAAAAATTGTAGGGAGTGTATCTATTCAAAAGATTTATAAAGGGATAAGTCTCTCCAAAATAAAGCAGTAAATTTTTATTATAACGAGAAATGATCTCTCCCTCTTCTGAAAGCAGATAGGAACTGTTGTAGCGGCCTCTGGAAGAATCACCAGCTGCCAGGGATCCGATCTGAACTGGAGTTTTAAATTCTGCGGCCACATCACTTAAAAACTGCTGCTGATAATATTTATTTGAATTAAAATCAAAGGTTAAATTTGTCTCCGGAGCTATAATCAGCTGTGTTTGATTTAACTTTTGAGCAGCATTTAGAGTCAGTTCAATATTTTGGTCCAGCTGTTCCAAACTCCATTTTTTTTCCTGATCTATCTCACTTGTAATAATTCCAATTTCTATCAGATTCGCTCCCGCCTGCCCCCGGGCCAGATTAGTCTGCTGCCGGTAGTGAGCAAAACTAAAAATTAAGACCACTAAAATCCCAATTATAATTATTTTCTTAATTTTTTGCTCAAAAATTATTTGAAAAAGAAGACCGTTTACTAAAACAAGAAGAAAAGTTAAAAGCCAGATTCCTCCAAGTTCTGCCAGCTGGATAAAACTAATAAATTCTACCTGAGTATAAGCAGGATTTCCAATTGGAAAAAAATTAAGCAGATAGTATCTCCCTACTTCGAATAAGGTCCAGCAAAAAGCAAAGAAAAATGCTTTAACTGAATTCTCAGCAAATAATCGCTGCTGCAGATAAAAGTAAAGCAGAAAAAATATCCCATAAATTAATGAAAGCAGCAGAAAAAGTAAAATTAAAAGCAGGATGATGGTCAAAATTGAAGCCGAAGTATATAGCTTAATCGAATGATATAAAAAATTACCGCAGAAAACAAAAATCCAGAAACCAAAATTCCAGCCGGTTAAAAAAATCTTTTTAGAGGATAATTTTGAACTATAAATATATAAATAGTAGAAAAGTGGTAAAAAGGCAGTCCAGCTCAAAAAATAGAGACTGCCGAAATAATTT
>JBKHFK010000155.1:0-4613 GCA_046540295.1 Halanaerobium sp. | reverse complement strand
AATAGATGCCCGCTATTAAGCGGGCTTTAATTATACTTTTTAATTTTCAAAGGGCTTAATAAAATAAAATTCATTTTCAGCAGAATGGTTTTCATTAAAGACATAGCCGTCCAGTTCAATTTCTTTGATTTGGTCAATGCTTTCCACCTGATTTTTTATCAGCTGCTCAAGCATCTTTCTCCGATTTTGCTTAACATAATAGCCGACTGTTTTCAGGCTTCCGTCTTCTTTTTCTTCTTTAAAATAAAAATCAATTATCTTTCCCTGATAATTCTTTTCAACCACTTTGCTGTATTCATTTGAGGCCAGGTTGATAATTAAATCAACATCAGCAAAATACTCTTCCACTACTTCCTGCCAGTAATCATAAAGATTAATTCCATCCGGTTTGAGCCTCATCTCCAGCCTGTAGGGCCAGATTTCTGTGTCTGAGTGCAGCGGTCCATACATTGGTGAGAGTATAATTAGCTTCTCCTGAAGATAGGAAAATTCTTCTTGACCATAGTTTTCCGGCTCAAGCTGTTTAAAGACAGCGCCATTGTAGCATTCAATAGCCGGGATAGTCTGGTCTTCAAAACTGTGCTCCTGATAAAGCTTATAAGTTCTATCTAAGAGATTACCCTGAATATCAAGTTCTGAAGCTAATTCTTCTTTTGTAAGTGATTTAAGATAATTGAATAATTCTTTAGTCATATTTTCTTTTATAAGACTTTTACCTTTTTCTTTACGTTTTCTTTCATGATTCTGAGTTTTACTTGGTGATAAAATTATTTTCATATTATTCATTCCCTTCTTTATTTTTAGATGTTGCTTTATTTTATATAATTGGATTATTTTCTTATATTATATATTCAAGAAAGGGGAGTTTATACCTTTAATCTGTCAGATAAAACAAGGATTTTAATATTCTGTAAAGAATATATTTTAATATAGGCAGAACAGGAATCTGGTCTGATACTACAGGAAAAAATATTGGCAGAGAGGATCTGGTTTTTGGCGTCTAGGAAAGTATTCACTTTAAATCAGTACAGTTTAGTAGGAGGTATAATTAAACTGGACTTTAATTACCATGACAATCCATATAAATCTCGAAGAATGACAGTTTTTGCTAAAAACGGGATGGTTGCTACCTCGCAGTCATTAGCGGCCCAGGTGGGTATTGATATCTTAAAAAGAGGTGGAAATGCTGTTGATGCAGCTGTTGCGGCTGCAGCCACTTTAACAGTAGTTGAGCCGACCTCAAATGGGATTGGTTCAGACGCTTTTGCTCTAGTTTGGATCAAAGATAAGTTATATGGATTAAATTCCAGTGGTCCTGCTCCTAAAAATATCTCTATAGAAAAAGTTAAAAAACTTGGTTTTAATAAAATGCCAAAACACGGATTTATACCTGTTACTGTCCCCGGGGCTCCGGCTGCCTGGGCAGAGTTATCAGCTAGATTTGGAAAATTGAGTTTGGAAGAGACTTTAAAACCAGCAATAAACTATGCTAAAGAAGGATATCCTGTTTCTCCTATTACCGCCAGAGCCTGGGATAAAACTTATCAGCAGTATAAACAAAAATTGAAATCCGAAGAATTTAAAGAATGGTTTAAGGTTTTTGCTCCTGCTGGAAGAGCACCTCGCCCGGGAGAAATATGGAAATCTGAAGCTCATGCCAGAACTTTAACTGAAATTGCCGAAACAAAAGCCGGAAGTTTTTATCGAGGTAATCTAGCCAGTAAAATAGATAATTTTTCTGCAGAATATAATGGATTTATAACAAAAGAAGATCTTCGGGATTTTAAGCCGGAATGGGTTGAGCCAATTAGTGTTAATTATCGCGGCTATGATGTCTGGGAAATTCCACCTAATGGTCAGGGTTTAATTGCTCTGATGACCTTAAATATTTTAAAAAAGTTTGATATTAAAAATGAAGTTTCAGCTGATATTTATCATAAAGTTTTTGAAGCTATCAAATTAGCTTTTACAGATGGTAAAAAGTATATTACAGATATTAGAAATATGAAAGTTAAAATTGAAGATCTTCTATCAGAGGAATATGCAAAAAAGAGAAAAGAGAAAATTGGCAAAACAGCCATGCAGCCAGTTCCGGGAAAGCTTCCTCAAGGAGGGACTGTTTATCTTGCTGCAGCTGATAGTGAAGGGAATTATGTTTCTTTTATTCAGAGTAATTATCTGGGTTTTGGTTCAGGACTGGTAGTTCCTGATACAGGTATAGCCTTACAGAATCGGGGAAATAATTTCAGCCTAAATCCTGGAGCTCACAATTCACTTGCGCCAGAGAAAAAAACTTACCATACTATAATCCCTGGTTTTTTAACTAAAAATAATAAACCAGTAGGTCCTTTTGGGGTTATGGGTGGTTTTATGCAGCCCCAGGGTCATATTCAGGTGATTATGAATACAATTGATTTCAACTTAAATCCACAGGCTGCACTTGATGCTCCCCGCTGGCAGTGGATAGAAGCTAAGAAATTTAAAGTTGAATCTGGTTTTTCAAACAGATTAGCAAAACTGCTTGCTGCCAGAGGTCATGAAATTGAAATTGAATTAGAATCTTCCAGCTTTGGTAAAGGTCAAATAATTTGGAAGGATCAAAAAGAAGACGTACTTATTGGAGCAACTGAACCACGAGCTGATGGTGCTGTTTTAGGTTATTAAATATACTTTTTGGAGGAATTAAAATGGAATTTAGTGTTTGGATGTGGTTTGTGTCAGTTTTGCCGATTATAACATTATTATTTTTGATGTCTTACTTAAAGATGAGTTCTAGAAAATCAGCTTTGATTAGTCTTGCTTTAACAATTATTTCTGCTTTATATATTTTTGAACTTCATTTTAATCAGTTAGCAATTTCAATGGGTAAAGGTGCTTTTTTAAGTCTCTATGTAATTTTAATTATCGTAGGAGCGGTTATTTTATATAACATTGTTGAAATGGCAGGCGGTTTTGAGACTATTAAAGATTTTATGGAAAGTCTAGGAGGTAATAAATCTCTGCAGTTTATTGGTTTAAGCTGGGCTTTTACCGGTTTTATCCAGGGTGTAACCGGTTTTGGTGTTCCAATTGCAATAGTTGGAGCCCTTTTAATCGGGATCGGCTACAAACCTTTAATGGCTATTACAGCAGTACTGGTCGGTCATTCCTGGGCAATAAGTTTTGGCTCTATGGGCTCCTCTTTTTTTGCTCTACAGCTGGTAACTGATTTAGAGCCTGTCAGATTGGGTATTGTCTTAGCCTCATTTTTCTGCATTCCAGTTATTACCACTGGAATAGCAGTAGCCCATATTTATGGTGGGCTGGAAGCAGTCAAAAAGAATATCAAGTATATTATTCCAATGAGTATTTTAATGTCTGCTTTTCAATTAGGAGCTGCAGCCGGTAATTTTGCTCATATTGGTTCTCTGTTAGCCGGTCTTGCCGGCAGTATATATTTTCTAATTATTTTAATTAGAAATTCAGATTTATCTTTTAAAGAAGCTGTATTTTATAAAAATGAAAAGATGTCGCTTTTAACAGCAATTTTTCCCTACATAGTTTTGATTTCTTCAGTACTTATTTTTCAAATTCCGTTTATTAAAAATTTATTACCTAATATTTCGTACTCTCTATCTTTTCCCGGCTTTACAACAGAACTCGGTTATCAAGTTGCAGCAGAAGAAAGTTATTCTCCGATATCTTTGTTTTCACATCCTATTTTCTTTTTGCTGCTGGCATCTATCTCAGGTGGAGCTATTTATTTTTACAAAAAACAGTTAACTAGAAATAAAATTCTTAAGATATTCAAAAACAGTTTAAAAAAGTCAGGTTCTTCTGCAGCAAATGTATTTCTGCTTTTGATTTTAGCTTTAGTAATGAATGATTCAGGCATGATTTTTAATTTTGCTAAAGGAGTAGCAAATATTAGCGGCATGGCTTTTCCGATACTTTCTCCAGTTATAGGGATCTTAGGAGCCTTTTTGACAGGAAGTAATACCAGTTCTAATGTTTTATTTGGAGCTTTTCAGGTAAACACAGCAAATTTACTTAAATTCCCACCTGAAGTTATTGCCTCTACTCAATCAGTTGGTGGCTCACTGGGTTCAGCTATCGCACCAGCTAAAATTATTTTAGGAACAGCAGTTGTGGGAATCAATGGTAAAGAGGGAGAAATTATCAAAAGGGCTATAGGTTATACTTTAGCAAGTGGTTTACTTGTTGGTTTAGCTGCTTTTATTGTAACTCTAATTATTTAAAGGTTACTAATATTAAAGGATTTTTTAATACAGGTAATTAAATTATGTAACAGTAGTTTTACGAGATTCTAGTTTTAAATGCTGAATTTCATATAATGCAAATTCACCCTTAACCAAAAAATCGGAAAATTCTCTTGACAGTAATATAATTCTATAGTACAATACTACTTGTGACATAAGTGGAGAGATGTCCGAATTGGCTAAGGAGCCGGACTTGAAATCCGGTGAAGCCGAAAGGTGTCAGGGTTCGAGTCCCTGTCTCTCCGCCATTGAATATTAAGGGCTCACGCCCATTTTAAAGACCTGCCGAGAGGCGGGTCTTTTTGTAGTTTGCCTGGCATGAATATTTGCTACTCAGTGAAAGTCTGATGTGGG
>JBKHFK010000154.1:0-4646 GCA_046540295.1 Halanaerobium sp. | reverse complement strand
TTGTAGTAAAATATGAAAGAAATATGAATTTCAAAATAAAATTTGATCTAATTTAAAAATTTATTGAACTAGTTAAAATAATTAATAACTGTATAGCTTAAAAAGGAAGTAAGTCCACCTAAAAAGCTGCCCCAGATTAAATCAATAATGGTAATTGTTAACGGCCAGTCCTTAATAGTGGCTAAATTAGTCAGATCATAGGTAGCATAAGTTATTAATCCAAAAAACATTCCTGTAAATAGAGCATACTGCCAGCTGGAAATAGCCAGAGCACGATTGATAACAAAAAAGAACAGGCCAAGTATAAATAATAAATAAAAAATAAATGCTGCCGGCAGATTAAAATTATCTTTTAACAAAAAACCAAGCTGATCTCGGTAAAGACTTTTTGCCACCACCTCCAGCCAGATTAAATCTATTACCAGAAAAATGACAAATGTAATTAAATAATTTTTTAGAAACACCATTTTATCGCTCCTCTTTTTTTATGTTTTCTAACTGTCTCACCCGGAGACCTGTCATTACATCTGAGCGGGTAATAATTCCTTTAAGTTGATCACCATCCATAACCAACAGGCGTCCAATATCTTTTTGGAAAAGCAGTTTGAAGGCTTCATATAACTCATCATTTTCACTGACACAGTGCAGATCCTTATTCATTATTGTCTGCACAGGTGTATTGCTGTATTCGTCCTGAGGAATTTTTTGAGCATCTTCCATAGTTACAATTCCCACAACTTTATCATCTCTCATCACCGGAAAACCTGAATGTTTATCATTTAACATCTTTTCTATTAAGCGGTGAACACTCATATTAGCCGGTACTGTTTTTACTTCCATGGTCATTAAATCTCTGACTCTAAGATCAGATAGTGCGCTCTTAATGTTGCTGAACTGATGTTCCTGAGCAGCTCCGATATAGATGAAAAAAGCAATAAAGATTAAAAGAAAATTGCCGCTCATAAAACCTAAAATCCCAAACATCAGAGCAAAACCCTTACCAAATTTGGAAGCAATCTCAGTTGCCCTTCTGAATGATGTCCGCTGGGCAATAAAAGCTCTGAGAATTCGGCCTCCATCTGAAGGAAAGGCAGGCAGCAGATTAAAGACTGCCAGAAATAAATTTAACTGACCAGTATATAAAATTATAAGCCGCAGATCTTCTAAAATGAAGTTAGGAGCAAAACTGCCAATAAAAACAAAGAGTAAACCAAGTAAAAGACTGGCCAGAGGACCACTGGCTGCTATTTTCATTTCATCTTTTGGATCTTCAGATATCTCTTCTATATTAGCCAGACCACCAAAAAGCATTAAAGTGATATCAGTTGTTTTTACATCTCTTGTCCTGGCCACCAGAGAATGAGCAAGCTCATGAATTAAAATACTGACAAAAAGCATAACTGCCATTATAAATCCCAGTAAATAAGGATTTAAAAGAAGCTGTCTTCTGGCAATATCAGTGTTTTCTGTTAAATAAATAATATTACTACCAAAGGCCCAGGCAAAAAATGGGAGAATTAGCAGCAGACTAAAATGTATTTTAACAGGTATGCCAAAAAGATGGCCGATAGTAAATGAACTTTTCATAATTTATCACCCCTGCTCAAAGTTTAAAAAATTAGTATAAAGTCACTATAGATTTTAAATAATTAAAATCTGATTCCAGTACTCTTAATGCTTTTTCTGAAATTTTTAAATCATTTTCTTCAACGAATTTCGCAAAATTTAAATCACTTATTGAATAATCCTGATCAATTTGACTGACAAATGACCTTATTTTAATTAGGTCTTCATTTTTAATTTGTTCTGCTTCTGTTATAATATTTAACCTTTTTAAGATAAAATCCTGCATTTTAGCCAGAGATTCTCTTTTGTTTTTATGGGGAATTAAAGCAGGTTCTGCAAAAACTCCCTGAGCAAGGGTTTGATAATCGTTTTCTGTTAAATGTGCCGCTGCAAATAAAGAAAGTCCATTTGGATTGATCTGATTAATCTCTTCTATCTGACTGATTACCTGTTCTGAACTCAGCTTAAAAACTGAAATGCCTGCATAAAGAGGTCCGGCAATCTCATCTCTATCTTCTTTAACCCATCTGCTGAGCTCAGAAAATAGATTTTCGGTATAGGTCATCGGCAGGACAAAGTCTATATAAGATTCCTGAAGCCAGTAAGACCAGTTCTGCAGAGCCCGATAGCGAGCTTCTTCTCTTCCGGGTATAACATCAGCAGAAATTAGCAGATCAGGATCAGCGGCTTTAAGCTTTTGTGAAGTTTCTCTTACCATTTTAGTAATTAAATCTTCTCTGTACTGATTCCAGATGGCAAATTCACTGCTGCCGCTTTTAATTTCAAATGGATCCAGCTCAAATTCTTCTTTAAACTTTTCTACACTTACACTGTCATAACCAAAGCTGCCCCGATATTCTTCGGGAAAGCGGATATAATCTAAATTTAGCCCATCAAGGTCATAATTTTCTACAAGATAAACATATCTTTCCTGTAAATAATCTCTCACATCCTTACGGGCAGGAGAAAGCCAGGTAGAGTTATGATAGCTAACAATCTCACCTTTTTTATTTTTATTTGCCCAGTCAGGGTTTTCAGTTAAAATTCTGCCCGGACTGCCGGCAGTATTTTCATTAAAGACCCAGACCCAGGGGTGGACCTCAATATTTCTTGCTGCCGCCTCTTCAACTAAAACTTTAAGAGGATCTTCCTGCCAGCTTTTAAAACGGGGATCCTGAACAAATAACTCATTATCAGGAATCAAAGCCATTCCCTTATAAAAAGTCTCCGGGAAAACAGCATTAAAATTAGCCTTTTCAGCCAGATCCAGCAGTTTTCTAACCCCTTCTCTTCCTTCAGTTTTAGCCAGTGTGCCACTGTCCAGCCAGAAAGCTCTAAGCTGTACGGGCTTTGACTCGACAGTCTGCAGTATAATCTGATTGGAAGCTTCAATTATTTGATTTGATAGCTTCTGCAGTTGACTGTCATCTTCATTTCGGTATGCCTGCTGTATTTCGGAATAAAGCAGATTAATTTCCCCTAATTCTTTATCAATTATTGATTGATCCATAATTCTAAAATTATTTTCAGCTGCAGTCAGCTTTTTATCCAGATCATTTAATGCTCTTTCGGCAGCTCGAATTTCTAGCAGAGAGCTGCGGTAGACTTCCGGTTCAAAATAAGCTGCTGTATTGATTGGGAATAATAAAACGATCAAAGTAATAATTACCAGAGTAAAAATAAATTTTTTAGTCATTATTGGTCTCCTCTGCTAAAATCTGATTCCATTTTTCTTCCATGATATTTAGGGCCTCTTTGGCAGATATTTTACCTGCAAATGACCTGGCAAACTGCTCATCCATAATTTTAAGCAGACTGTCAGCCCGAGGATGAACTAGAGTCAGATCCTGGTTTCTGGATAACTGTTCCTGTAATATTTTTTGAGCTTCAGCCTCTAAAGAGCGATTATCTGGAGTCTCGGTTATCATTTTTTCTGTCTCTAATTCAGGATTATCATCCGGCATAACAGCAGATCCTAAGACAGAAGCTGTTTTCGAAAATTCCTGCTGAGATTGAGCAGAACTAATAAAATGGGCGAATTCTGCCGCTTCAGCTTTGTTTTGAGCTGCCCTGGGAATTACAAGATTCATTAAAGCAGCATTGATCAGACCATCTTCAGCTGCAGGAATTACTGAAAGCGCAGTTACATCTTTTAAATAATCTGATTCATTTTCTATTTCGTTTAAAAACTGGGGCGGAGTAAACAGAATTGCCAGTTCATTTTTTTTATATCGTTCCAGAGCAATATTAAAGCCAGAATTTAAAGTATCTCCGGGAATTACATTTTCGGCAGCAAGTTTTTGATAATCAGCAATAATTTTTTCTGCTTTCTGAGTATTAAAAGCTGCCCTATTTTGTCCCTCCTCTTCTCTAAATAAAGGGATTCCGGCCTGAATAAACTCCTGGTGGAGCTTAATCTGGGGCATCAAAGCATAGACTCCTGTTTTTTTGGTTATCTCTTCGGCAATTTTAAATAATTGCTCCCGATCTTTAATTGATTCTTTTGGGTCAAGACCGGCAATCTTAAAAATTTCCTGATTAAAAGCCATTAATCTAGAACTTAAATACCAGGGAAAGGCATAATATTCTCCCTGATATCTGCCGTTTTCCCAGAGCAGCGGATAATAACTCTGACTGTAGTCCTTTTCTAAACTTGAAATTGGGAATAATAATTCTTCTTCCAGCAGTGAAGCCATTAACTGAGGAGAAAGATTGACTACTTCTGGTGTTTCTCCTGCAGCCAGTCGATGCCTCAGCTGCTGATTGATAGTAGAAAAATTTACATCCTCCCATTTAATTTTAAGATCTGGATTGTTTTTTTCAAATTCTTCTATTTTATTTAAAAAATAATCATCATATTTAGGACTTAAATTAATTGTCCAAAATTCAATTTCCTTTTCTTCTGCTGCAGCAGCTGACGAAAAACAGAATATTATAACCAAAATACTTAAAAAAACTTTTTTTATCATCTTCAAGCTCCTTTATCATCATTTTAAATTATCTTAATTTAATCAAAATACAACTTAAATGGCAAAAACCTCTCCGCACAATCAGAGAGGCTCTTACCTGGCAGCAGGGTA
>JBKHFK010000153.1:0-4703 GCA_046540295.1 Halanaerobium sp. | reverse complement strand
TTGCCAGGGCTCTAACACAGAATCTTTTCTGCAGCAGAAGTTTTATAATCTCCAACCTTCTTTGATCTCCCAAAGCTTTAAGTAAATTTATTATTTCAGCCAAAATTAAGCCTCCTTTTGATTTTATTTAATCCATTTCTTTTTAATATTCCGGATACTGATATAAAAGAGCAGAACCGAAAAAGTTAAAAGAACTGCAAAACTTACAATCAGATTGATGTTGTGTTCACCTGCTATAGAGTATTTTAATATATCAGCCCCATAAGTTAAAGGCAGCAGGTAGGAAACTGGTTTTATAAAAATTGGCAGATTTTCAATTGGGAAAAATAGACCGCATAAAAAGATCATCGGAAATCTAATAAAATTAGAATATGTCTGGGCTTCAAATACCTCTTTGACCGAAACTGCTATAAAAAGACCTAAAAAGGTCGAGGTGATTGAAATAAGTAAAATGCTCAAAATTGCAGGCAGCCATTTGATACCACCCAGATCAGTTAAAAGTACAGCCAGCAGCATTGGAATTAAGGCATTAAAGATGCCAAAGAGTATTGCACCTGCTGTTTTGGCAAACATTAAGCTGTTTAGAGAAATTGGTGCCAGAAGCAGCCTGTCAAAGGCGGCCTGTTTTTTCTCAAAAGTTATGGTCACAGCCAGCATTGAGGTTGTGCCAAATAAGACAGCAAGCGAAATCAAACCGGGCAGAAACTGAGGAATATCAATCGCCTGATCTGTACGCAGAAAAAACATCAGCGTCCAGGAGATCGGAAAAAGCAGTCCCCAGCTGATATTTGGTGGTTTAAAGTAATAGGCTTTCATATCTTTAAATAATATATTTTTAAAAACAGTTAAGGTTAGCATTTTAAACATCTCCTTCTTCCTGATTATTCTGCATTTCTTCTAAATCTATATCCGTTATTTTAACAAATACATCTTCTAATGTCGGTTTTAATAATTTTGCCTCATAAATTTCAATACCCAGATCGGAAAACAGGTCAACAAATTGCTTGATTGCTATTTCTTTTTCCAGATAGATTTTAATTTTGTTGGCAGAAAATTCTACTTCATATCCAGCCAGCTCTTTTTTAATTTCATCTTTCCGTTGAGGAACATCTGCAGCTGTTAAAAACTCCAGGATTTCTCCCTCCTGAGCATCATTAAGCAGATTGGCTGTTGTATCTAAGTGTTTAATCTTACCATTGACCAGAAAGGCAACCCGGTCACAGAGTCTTTCGGCTTCTTCTATGTAATGGGTGGTTAAAAATATGGTGCTTCCTTCCTGATTTAATTCGGCAATTAAACGCCTGATCTGGCGGGCACTTTTGACATCAACCCCTGTTGTCGGCTCATCTAAAAATAAAATCTGTGGTTGGTGAATAATTCCGGCTGCCAGAGTTAATTTTCGCTTCATTCCTTTTGAATAGGCTCCAAATTTTCTCTCAGCAGCTGCAGCCAGATCAAATTTCTGCAGCAGTTCTGCCGCTCTTTTTTCTCTTAATTTTTTGTCCATTCCATAAAGTGAAGCTGCAAAACTTAGGTTTTCAAAACCTGTAAGTTCGGGGTAGAGGTTGCTCTCACTGGGCACCACCCCGATACTCTGCTGTATTTTTTCTTTTACCGTCTGATTATTAACTCTCCTGCTGCCGGAAGTTATATTACTGAGTCCAATCAGCATATTAATTGTAGTTGTTTTGCCGGCTCCATTTGGTCCTAAAAAACCAAAGATCTCGTTTTTTCTAACCTTAAAAGAAATATTATCTACAGCAGTTAAATTTCCATATTTTTTTGTCAAATTATCAGCTTCAATCGCATATTTTTGCTTTTTATTCTGAGTCATCTATTAATCCTCCTTTTAATTTTGATTATCATCTTTAAGCAGCTGTTTTTCGACCAGCTCCCTGTAGCTTTCATTTTCTGCCAGCAGCTGCTCGTGTTCTCCTACAGCCAGCAGTTTTCCTGATTCTAGTACAGCTATTCTTTTAGCCTTCTTTAAAGTTGCAAAGCGGTGGGCGATCATTAAGACTGTTCTACCCGCCAGCAGCTCATCCATTGCCTGCTGAATCATTTTTTCTGTGTAGAGATCAACACTGGAGGTCGCCTCATCCAGGATTAGAATTTCCGGGTCAATCAGCATCGCTCGGGCAAAGGAAAGCAGCTGTTTCTGGCCGCCTGATAATTTAACCCCATTCTCTCCAACCTCTGTCTGATAGGCTGCCGGCATATTTTGAATAAACTGATGGGCATTGATTTTTTTACAGACCTCTTCCACCTCAGTCTGATCCACCTGAGGAGCAGCATAGCGGATATTTTCTAAAATAGTTGTATCAAATAAAAACACATTCTGAGGTACAACCGCAATTTTCTGGCGCAGAATTTGGATTGGAATTTCTTTAATATTAATTCCACCCAGCAGCAGCTCACCCTGATCTGGGTCATAAAGGCGGGCCAGCAGTTTGGCCAGAGTTGATTTCCCGGCTCCTGTTTCTCCTACCAGAGCAAAAACCTCCCCTGCTTTGATTTCTAAATTCAAATTATCAATTACCTTTTCCTGATCATAGGCAAAGGAAATATTTTTGAAATTAATTTCGGGCTTAAAATCAGCTTTCAGTCTGCTGCTCGTTTTTGATTTATTAATTTTTCCCTGTTCTACCTTTGTTAATTTATCGTCAAGCTTGAGATAACTGTTGATCCGATCTAAAGCCGCTCCAGCAGACTGATAGGTGTTATAGACCTGACTTAGATCAGCCAGTGGGGCAAAAAAGCGGCGCACATAAGCCATAAAGGCAATGATTATTCCTAAAGAAATGCGGCCGCTGATTACTGCAGCTCCACCTGCTGCCAGGACAATCGCCTCACCTAAAACCTTTGCCAGTTCCATTAGTGGAAAAAGAAGGGCAAAATAGGAGGCTGCCTGCAGGTTGGCTTTAAAGTTTTTCCAGCTTAAATTTTTAAATTCACCTTCATTTTTGGCCTCCCGATTAAGGGCCTGAATCAGCCTGATTCCCGATAAATTTTCTTCTACATCGGCATTTAACTCTGCCAGCTTCTGTCTGACCTCACTGTAGGCACTGCGCATTCTCTTTCCTAAAAATCTGACTGATAAAATCACAAAGGGAATCACTATAAAGCTCAGCAGCGCCAGTCTGTAATCTAAATAGAGCATCACAATTACAATCCCGCTGACAGTAAAGAAATCATTGAGCAGGTGGATAAAACCTGTTGATAAAAGATCTGTCAGGGCATTTACATCATGTGTTACTGTTGACATCAGATTACCTGTGCTTTCTTTGCTGTAAAAGCGCATCGAAAGCTGCTGCAGGTGCTGATAGAGATCTTCTCTGATTTCAGCAATTATATGCTGACCGATATAATTGGCCAGATAGGTCTGGTGATAGGAAAAAAGCCAATACACTGCATAGGATAAAACTATCAAAAAGGCAGTTAAGTTCAACCCGCTCAAATCTCCCCGGGCTATGTATTCATCGACTGCCACCTTTGAGAGGTAGGGGCCTGCCAGTGAGGCCAGACTTACCATCAGCATTGCCAGAACTGCCAGCAATATCTTGAATTTATATGCCTTTAAATAGGAAAATAAAAATTTAACTGTTTTTTTATCCAGCTCCCTCAGCGAAAAATCTTTTTCAGCCTCAGAAGTTATTCTTCTGCCAAATCCACCTCTCATTTTAAAGCACCTCCCTTCTTATTTCTTAAAGAACTTTCTAATTTGTTAAAGTATGAATCCTGAGCCTTAAGTTCCTGATAGCTGCCGGACTCTATTATCTCTCCCTCTTTGATTACTATAATCTGATCTGCCATCTGGACTGTCCAGAGGCGGTGAGCAATGATAAAACTGGTTCTATCTGCTAAAACCTGCTCTAAGGCCTGATTGAGTTTTTCCTCAGTTGCAGCATCAATACTCGAGGTCGGCTCATCCAGGATTAAGAGTGAAGGTTCGGTCAGCAGGACGCGAGCAATGGCCAGCCGCTGTTTCTGCCCGCCGGAGAGAGTTACTCCCCTTTCTCCAACCGGTGTTTCATAACCTAAGGGCAGAGATTCTATAAAATCATCGATCTGTGCCACCTCTGCCGCCTTTTTGATTTCTTCAAAATCGGCTTCAGGATTACCATAAGAGATATTTTCTCTAATCGAGGCGGCAAATAAAAAGCTCTGCTGCATCACTATTCCAATCTCCCGCCGCAGTGATTCCAGTTTGAGTTTTTTAATATCATGACCGTCAATTAAAATTCGCCCCTGATCCGGATCATAAAAGCGGGGTAATAAATGAAGCAGGGTGGTTTTGCCGGCCCCGGTAGGTCCAACTACAGCAACAGTTTCTCCCGGCTTTACCTTTAAATTGATATTTTTTAAAACCTCTTTTCCTTTTTGATAGGAAAAACTAAGCTTCTGGTATTCAACCTCTCCCCTGATTTCTTTTAATTCTACCGGATTTTCTGCTTCTTCAACCTCAGATTTGCGGTCTAAAACCTCAAAAATTCTCTCTGCCGCTGCTGCTGCCTGACTGCCAAAGCTGATTAACATTCCGGTCTGCCTAATCGGACGCAGAAGCATTGAAATATAACTGATAAAAGCAGCCAGAATTCCGAGAGATATCTGATCGGAGATTACCAGCCGACCTCCATACCAGATTACTGCTGCTGTTCCCAGCCCCATAAAAAAATTGACATAGGGCATCCAGAAGGCAGATA
>JBKHFK010000152.1:0-4704 GCA_046540295.1 Halanaerobium sp. | reverse complement strand
CAAAACTTAATATTAAAAGAGCTTTTTTAGTATCACGAATATGGTATTTTTTGAAAATATAAAGTAAAAAAGGCTCCTATCTAAATAGGGAAATTCCTAATAAGATAGGAGCCATCAACTGTCCTTTGACAGTGGTTAATAGGGGAGCTCCATCCCCTTAATTCATTTCATTGACAAAGATTTTATGTAACTCAACATTTAAAGCAAAACCCAGTTCTCTTAAACTGTGATCAAATGCTTTTAAAGTTCGATATAATTTTTCTTCATAACAATTTTCTCCCATATGCCCAATTCGAATTAATTTATCTTCAAATTCTCCCAGTGAAGCTGCAATCATTACATTATGACTTTCTGTCATCAGCTGATTTAATTCCTGATAGCTGATTCCTTCCGGTATTTCTATTGCAGTCACTGTATCAGAATAACCATCTTCAGCATATAAATTAAGATTAGACTGCCTGATAGACTCTCTGACTGCAGCTGCAATCCTGCTGTGGCGCTCAAAAACTTCTTTATCTGCCAGCCATTTATCTAAAGCTGCATCTAAAGCATAAATGTCACTCACTGCCTGAGTATAAGGAAAATATTTTTCCTCATACCAGTTCTGCCAGAGTTGAAGATTGGTATAATAGCCTCTAACAGCAGTTTCTCGATTATTAACTGCTTTCCAGGCTGCATTACTTACACTCATAAAAGTTAAACCTGGTGGTACTGAAAGACACTTTTGAGATCCTCCAAGAATAATATCAATTCCCCATTTATCAACTTCTATGGGCACACCCCCAATTGCAGAAACCGAATCTACAACTGATAAAATATTGTGTCTATTTAATAAATTGGTGATTTCTTCTGCATTATTTATTACCCCTGTAGGAGTTTCACAATGCACAAAAGTGGCAAATTTAAAATCATTTTCTTCTGCTACTTTGGCCTCTAATTTATCTATATCAATTTCTTGATTATATGGGAATTCCCATCTTATAACATCTGCTCCATAAAGATCAGCAAAGTCAGCGAAGCCTCTCCCAAAAATTCCATTATCCAAGACTAAAACCCTATCCCCGGGCTCAATTAAAGAAGCACAGGCAGATTCCAGTCCTAAAATTCCCTCCCCACTCATAATAATCACATCATTTTTTGTTCTCATTACCTGCTGTAGTTTTGAACTGACATCAAGATAAAAATCAAAAAATTCAGGATCAAGATCGGGATTGGTAATTTTGCGGCTCATAGCCCGTCTAACTTCTTCGCTAACCTCAGTTGGACCGGGTGTCATTATTAATAAATCACTCACAAAAATCACTCCCACAATTTTACGGTCTAATATAGATTTTATAACTTTTAATAGGAGATTGTCAAACTAATCAGTAGAAGAAACCGTACTCCTTTTTTTGATTTAAAGTGATTATCTTTAAATAAACAGTACAGCCTCTTTTTTTGAACTATTATTTAATTTTTGAAATTTTAGTAGAAAAAGCTTCCACTTCTTCCTTGAAATCTACCTCTGATGGAGAAAACTTAAATGATTTCTCTCTGCACATTTATACCAAAAAAGCTAAGCCCACTGCTCAGAAATAATGTATTTAAGATAACAGTTCACAGAAACTTCAAATTATTTTACTAATACACACTTGCGTCTGGCTTAAGCTTTTCCTATACTTAAATTAACAATTATTCGGAGGTGATGCTAATTAGTGAACAGATAAATAAAAAAAGGGATAAAAGAATCCCTTTTATCATCAGTAGTTCTTATTTGCTTAGCTTTCTTTTTATTAGACTGGCAGTGATGATTGCCGGCTCTGCAGGAAGTGCAGCTTCTACTGCTGCAAAAACTGGAAATGTACAGTTTTATATTGGTTCAAATATAATACTTTTTGGTTATCACATTCATCATTTATATATTGGAATAGTTTTAATCGCTCTCGCAGGCTGGTTTTCCATTACCAGAACTAAATTTATTGACCGCAGAGATAATGCGCTAATGTATGGAATTGGCCTTGGTTTATTTATGGACGAAATAGGACTGCTTTTAAGCTGGGGAGATTACTGGCACAGTACTACTTATTTACTAAGTCTACTGCTGGGAGGTATTTTCTTAAATATAATCTTCTTCCCTGATTTTTGGAAGGACTTACGGTCACAACTGGAAGATTTTAATCCAAAAAACAAAATCTTAAGACACTATAACTCAAATGCTTTTATTTCGGGGGTGGATAAATTGGCAGAAGAAGCAGATAAAACAAGTAAAATAACACTGGTTTTTTCAGGTTTGATTTATGTTGTAGTTGGAATGTTAATTATTTCTAATCCGGAACTGGTTTATTACTGGGTTGCGGGAGGATTTTTCCTCCAGGGGTTAACGAAGTTTGTTGAAGCCTGGAAATCATAAAAAAAAGCTATTAAAAATAATGATAATTTAATATAAAAACAGCAAAACAAAAACATTGGAGCCGGTGACAGGACTTGAACCTGCAGCCTGTGGTTTACGATACCACTGCTCTACCAGTTGAGCTACACCGGCTTCTTTTTAAAATGCGAGAACAATTCCACCTTCATTGGCATAAACTGTACTGATCCCCGCAGTTTCTACTATTATAATTTCTTGAAAATCATATTTTTTAGCAGCCTGTTCTTTGATAAATTCTGCCTTTTCCAGCGCATTGCAGTGAGCAATACCAAGAACCTTCTCTTCTAAATTCTCACCTTTTTCTCCGATTTTATCTACCAGTTTTCTAATGGCTCTTTTACTGCCTCTTGCTTTATCAACAAGAGTGATAGTTCCTTCAGGTGTGGCTCCAAGCACAGGTTTAATATTAAAAAAAGAAGCAATTTTTCCTTTTAATTTTCCCATTCTACCTGCTTTAATCAAATTATCGAGTGAATCAAGTACAAATAAAGTCTGCATTTCATCAATATATTTTTCTGCTTTTTCTACGATTTCTTCTTTGTTTAAGCCAGCTTCAATTAACTCTCCCAGTTTATAAGCTATCATTGTTTCACCGGCAGATGCACTAAAAGAATTGAAAACTTTAATAAATTTTTCTTCAACCTCTTCTCGCACAATCTTACCGGCCAGTAAAGCATTCTGGTAGGTTGCACTTAATTCCTTAGAAAGGGTAACTACAAAAATATCATCATATTTGCGATATAAATCTAAAAAAGGACCCGGGCCTGGACTTGCAGTTTTTGGAGCATCACTGCTTTTACGCATTGCATCTAATAATCCTTCTCTATCCAATTTTTCATCATCTTCAAAATGTTGATCACCAATATCTATAGACAGCGGTGCCGTTGAAATATTAAATCTTTTCCTTAAATCTTCTGTTAGATCACAGCAGCTGTCAACTATAATTTTAAAAGCCATAAAATTACCTCCGGTAAATAATATTTTAAATAAACCAAGTATCTTTATCTATTATTTAATTTTATCCCTCTTCTAAAAAAAAATCAACAGGTTAATAAATTTATTACTTTTTTAACATAGAAAAACCCCGGCTAAATTAATAGCCAGGGCTAATTTACATAATTATTTTTTAATTATATAAGGTCAACATTCTCTGCCTGAGGTCCTCGGTCACCTTCAACAATTTCAAATTCAACTTCCTGACCTTCTTCTAAGGTTTTAAATCCTTCCTGCTGAAGAGCAGAGAAATGTACAAATACATCGTCGCCATCTTCTCTTTCAATAAAGCCATAACCTTTTTTCTCATCAAACCATTTAACTTTTCCTGTGTAAACCATATTAATATCTTCCTCCTAAAATTTAACCCGAGTATGTGTAACTAGTTTAGAATACTCAGTAAATTAAATATATCATTAGTGCTCTCATTTGTCAAATTTTTCTGACCCAGCTAATTATTTTGCTTTTAGTAAATTAATAGTTATGATATAATTCTTTCAGAGGGGGATAGTTAAATGCAGGAATTTATTTCTAATAATTTTATTTTTAATAATTTACAGCTTTTATTTTTAAGTACCGGCTTTTTTATAACTTTTTTTACTCTCTTATCAAGCTGGAGAAAAGTCAAAGAATATAGAGGTCTATTTTTAGTTAATATAATTTTTTTCCTGATTAGTTTTAGTCTTGTAGTCAGTACTAAAAATTGGTTTGTATTTATGATCGGCTGGGAACTTGCAACTTTAACTACTTCACTAATGCTGGCCTGGGATGATAAAAACATTGCCTGGGAGTATTTTGTAATCCAGTTTATAGGTGGAAGTTTTTTGATTCTAACTGTTTTAACAGCCTACACAAATGGCTATCAATTTATAGGCCCTGTTCAGGAATTTTGGCTGCAGCTGATGTTTATAATTGCTCTGGGAGTTAAAAGTGCAATTATTGGACTTCACACCTGGGTTCCTTATGTTTATAAACAGGCATCGACCGGTTTCTGTGCTCTTTCTTCAGCTCTGGTTGCAAAACTCGGTTATATTACCCTTTTAAGAATTATAAGTAATGGAAACAGGCTGCTTTTATATTTAGGTTTAATTATGATTTTTTATGGTGGTATTAAAGCACTGGAAGAAAAAAATTACAAACTCATTTTAGCCTATAGTTCAATCAGTCAGTTTGGCTTTATAACTCTTGCCCTTGGCAGCGGTAATATTTATGGTTATTATGGAGCAATTTTACATATAATTGCTCATGCTTTTGCTAAATCAACTTTATTTAATGGAGCTGGAAACTGGATTAAAGAATTCAAT
>JBKHFK010000151.1:0-4709 GCA_046540295.1 Halanaerobium sp. | reverse complement strand
GCTGCTTCTTTAATTCTGCAGTCCTATCTTGATCAGCAGTAATGAACTGGTACCGAGTACCAGTGACTAACAAAAACGAAAGGGGTAATTTAAAATGAGTGATGGTAAGTTTTGGATTGATGAAGACGAAAAGGAACTTGTTTTATCAGATGGCACAGGTGAGAGCCGCTTTATTATAGAGGATGATCTGGTAATTGATGGGGTTAAATATTTAATTATCGTTGATGCCAGAGCCGGAGAAAATGCTGATGCAACAGTTGTTAAAATTATAAATGAGGGTGAAGAAGAAATTATTATTCCGGTTGAAGAAAAGGAAGAATTCGAAAAGGTGCAGGCAGCTTATATTGAAGATATGGAAGAGTAATAACTTCTATTATTTTTTGTTTAATTTTTTTAAATAAATTTTAACTATGAAGGGAAGAATTTGAAGTTGAAGAGAGCAGCCTTTTTGTTTTTAATTTTTCTAATAGTACTCAGTTTTTCAATCAGGATCTATTCTTTAATGGAGCCCATAAATTCTGTAAACCCGAGGGATATCCTTATCGAGATTGACAGGGGAATGAGTGGGCTGTCAATTGCCAATAAACTGGAAGCTGAAGGAGTAATTAAATCTGCTAATATTTTTTATTTACTGCTTCGCTTTAAGGAAGTTGACAATATGAGGGCCGGTTATTATCGCTTTTCAACTTCAAACACACCTCTGGAAATAATTGATAAACTGCAGCGGGGGGAAGAAGAAAAATTTAAGGTTACCATTCCCGAGGGTTTTACCCTCTCAGAAATATTAAATAGATTTGCTGGCCTTGAGATGCCGGATTATGAGCGGGATAAACTGGCAGCAGAAATAGATAATCAGCTTTCAGAACTGGATTTAGAACCGAATTTTGGGGAGGCAGATTTGAGCATAGAACAGTTTAACCGGGCAGAGGGAATTATAATACCTACAACCTATAATTTTCCAATGAGCTATCAGGAAAGTGATATTGCAGAAGAGCTAATAACTCATTTTAAAGAAAAAAGACTGCCGCTTTTAAAGGAGGCAGCAGCCGATAGTGACTATTCTGCCTATGAACTGCTGATTATTGCTTCTTTAATTGAGGAAGAAGGAAAATTGGAATCGGAGAGCAAAACTATTGCCTCGGTTATTTATAACCGCCTTAAAGAGGGGATGCCCCTGCAGCTGGATGCAACTGTTCAGTATGTTTTACCGGAGCGGACAAGCAGAGTATTATATGTGGACCTTGAAATTGACTCTCCCTATAATACCTACCGGATGGACAAACTGCCGCCAACTCCAATAGCAAGCCCCGGTGATCAGGCCCTGGAGGCAGCGGTCAATCCGGAAGAAAGTGATTACTTATTTTACTTTGCCCGGGAAGACGGCAGCCATGTTTTTACAGAAAGCTATGATCAGCACCTGCAGAAACAGCGCGAATTAAATTAAGATTAAAAAATTTTAATTGGCTAAGCTATAAAATTAGCAGAAATAGAGGAATTAGATAATGAAGCTGACCAATATTAATAGTATTTTTTCTAAAGCTGAATATATTGAGGCAGAATTTGCCGAGGTTGAAAAGCAGTGTAGAGCAGAGCATATTCCAATTATTGATCGAGATGCAGCCGATCTGCTCAAACTGCAGCTTAAAATTAAAAATCCGGCCAGAATTTTAGAGATCGGCACAGCCCATGGCTTTTCAACCCTGCTATTGGCAAAATACAGTTCCAGACAGGCTAAAATAACAGCTGTAGAGCTTGAGCCGGCAAGGGCCTTAAAAGCAAGAGAAAACTTTGCAGAGTATAATTATCAGCATAAAATAGATTTAAAGATCGGAGATGCCTTTGATATTTTAATGTATTTAAAAAAAGATTATGATTTTATTTTTCTTGATGCTGCCAAGGGGCAGTATTTTTATCTTTTTGAATATTTAATGGAGCTTCTTAAGCCGGGAGGTCTTTTGATCTCAGATAATGTATTATATAAAGGAAAGGTTCTAAAAGCAGGAAAAACAGGACATAAAATTAGAACAATGGTCAATAATTTAAAAAAATATTTAAAACTGATTATGAACCATCCGGAACTTGATTCAACAATAGTTACTGCAGGTGATGGGATGGCAATCAGCAGGAGGAAAGATATAAATGAATAAAGTTGAACTACTGGCACCGGCGGGAAGTCTGGAAAAACTAAAGACAGCCATTTTATTTGGTGCAGATGCTGTATATTGTGGAGGTTTAAACTTTGGCCTGAGAGCCGGAGCTGACAATTTTACTGTTGAGGAGCTTATAGAAGGTATAGACTATGCTCACAGGCGGGATAAAAAAGTCTATATGACCCTGAATATGATTCCTCATAATCAGGAGCTGGCTCAACTTCCAGAATATATAGAAAAGATAAAAAAACTTAAGCTGGATGCCTTAATTATTTCTGACCCCGGAGTTTTTGCCCTTGTAAACCGAGAAATGCCAGAGATGGAGATTCACATCAGCACTCAGGCTAATAATGTGAACTGGGCCTCAGCTCTCTTCTGGGCAGAACAGGGAGCAGAGCGGATTATTCTGGCCCGAGAATTAAGCCGGGAAGAAATCAAAGAGATAGCAGCCAGAACTGAAGGAGAGATTGAGCTGGAATATTTTGTCCACGGAGCAATGTGCATTTCCTATTCCGGGCGCTGTCTTTTAAGCAACTACTTTGTAGGGCGTGATGCAAATAAGGGAGACTGTGCACAGTCCTGCCGCTGGAAATATCACCTGGTTGAAGAAAAAAGGCCGGGCGAGTATTATCCGATAGAAGAAAATGATCAGGGGACCTTTATTATGAACTCCAGGGATTTAAATCTGGCAGAAGAGATACCGGAACTGATAGAAATGGGCCTCAGCAGTCTCAAAATTGAAGGCAGGATGAAGAGTGTTCATTATGCAGCTACAGTTGTTAACACCTACAGACAGCTAATTGATGGCTATTATCAGGATCCTGAAAACTTTAAGCCTGATCCAGAACTACTGGCAGAGCTCAGAAAAATAAGCCACCGCGATTATACCAAAGGTTTTTATTACGGGAAACCCGGGGCTGAAGGTCAGAGGTATGAGAGTTCTTCCTATTTAAGAACTTACGATTTTATGGGAGTTGTCAGAGATTATGATTCTGAAGCTGAGGAAGCTCTGGTGGAAGTAAGAAATAAGATTTTTAAGGGTGATCAGCTGGAACTTGTAGTCCCCGGCAGAAAAACTTTTACTATAACTGCAGCTTATCTGCTTGATCAGGAAGGAGCAGAAATAGAAGCTGCTCCCCATCCAAAACAGCTGATTAAAATTCCACTTACTCAGAAAGTTCCTGCCGGTTCACTGCTGCGCCGAGAGAAGGAGAATTAATATGAAGGATACTTTAAAATTGAGATATGAGGTTGATCCAGAGGAAATCAATTTTATAGATATGATTATTAAAGCCTATGAAGGAATAGGTACTGTAAATGTTGATCATCAAAAGCCGGGAGAAATCTGGATTGATGTAACAGAGGGAACTAAAAGAGAAGTTAAAGAAATTATGGACGATTTAGGAGATAAATTTAAGGTTAAGCTGATTTCTGAAACAGATTAATTACTGCTCTAATTAATAATAAGTACTCTAAAGCCTAACTTAACTGTGATCTTAAAAACAAGGAGTAAAAGACTAAAAAAATGTAAAATAAGAACATTTGACAATCAGTCACTTATTGTTTATTATTAAGGTGATAATCACATATAATTATTAATAAGTTTATAAGCAGAGTTGAGTTGGAAGGAAAAAAGGAGGAAGATTATATTATACATTTAACTAGCAGTTTACAACAGGGAGGTAATTATAATGCTGAGTAGTAGTAAAGTTTTAATCTCGGTAATGTTACTCCTCATAATGGTGACTTTTGTCAATCTCGAGGAAGTTGAGGCTCTGGATCTGACTGAATTTGGAACTAGAGCATTGAGTAGAGGCGACGAAGGAATAGATGTAGCAGTATTACAGCAGAAATTAAAGAAATTAAATTATTATAGTGGAAATATAGATGGGATTTATGGTGGTGGAACAGTAGAAGCGGTAAAGAGATTTCAGGAGGATAATGGAATTCAGGTAGATGGTATTTTTGATAAGGATTCTTTTGAGGTAATTCCTGATCTTAAATCAGAATTAGACCACAACATATCAAGAGATGATATACTTTTACTTGCTCGAGTCATTCACGGAGAGGCCAGAGGAGAAGACTTTAGAGGTAAGGTTGCTGTTGGTTCTGTAATCTTAAATAGAATTAAAAGTAGTCAGTTTCCAGATACAATCAGAGATGTAATTCTGCAGAAGGGACAGTTTAGCAGTCTAATGGATGGACAGGCTAATTACTATCCCGGAGAAGAAGAACTGCAGGCTGCGAGAGCTGCACTCTTAGGTTATGATCCGACACTTGGTTCAATTTATTTCTATAACCCGGATATCGCAACAGATACTGCCTGGACTGCACACCGCAATTTTGTAACTCAAATTGGCGGTCATGTTTTTTTAAGGTAGCCCCAAACAATTTAGATATAAATATGATAAAAGAAAAATAGCACCTTTAAAGGTGCTATTTTTTTAGAGATTAATATCCAATTTTTGTTATTTGGATAAAATATTATTTTTCTTCCTGCAGATCTTTCATATTCTCCATACATTCGCCGCAGATTGTTCTTCCTTTATACTCGATAGT
>JBKHFK010000150.1:0-4712 GCA_046540295.1 Halanaerobium sp. | reverse complement strand
TCTCTTAAGGTGAGCTTAAAGCGCTGACTGCGGCTGGCACCCATAGATTTTGCCGTTTTATACAATTTTTCATCTAAAGAATAAATAACATTTCTAGTCAGCGCCGTAAGCAGCGGTATCAGCAGTATAATCTGACCAATTATTATTCCTAAAGGTGTAAATAATAAATTAAATTCGCCTAAAACCCCTCTTCGAGAAATTAATGAATAAACAAAAATACCAATTACAACTGTCGGCAAACTCAAAAGAGTATTTAAAATAATATTTAAAAACTTTCTACTTTTAAAATGGTGCCGGGCTATAAAAATTGCCAGAGGTATTGATATTATTGAAGCTATAAAAGTGGAAGTAACTGATATTTTTAATGAAGTCATAACTACCTCAATTACTTCCTGATCTAAAGTTATAATTAACTGTAATGCCCTGAATAAAGCTTCTGTATAATACTCCACTCTGTACCTCCTCATAAATTTATTTAAAACAGCTGGCTAAAGTTTTAATTAAAACATTAGCTGGCAGTTAATTATTTGAATACTGTTATTCTAAATCATCTGGCTCAATGGCGGAGGGGTAAAATAGCTGTTCACCCTGCATTTTAAAATTATTGATTATTTTCTGCCCCTGCTGAGAAGTTAAATAACCTGTAAATGCCACCGCCAGCTGATAATTAACATGTGGATGATATGCCGGATTAACGGGAATAATCCCATAGGGATTAAAAAGTTCAGAATCTCCACTGTTAACAATTTCCAGTTCAATATCACCACTGTAGGCTAAATATGTTCCCCTGTCAGCTAAAATATAAGCCTGACGCTCATCTGCCATATTAAGGCTGGGACCCATTCCCTGTCCACTGTCTATATACCAGCTGTCATCAGGACTAATTCCTGCTTCTTCCCAGAGTGATAATTCTTTTTTATGAGTTCCAGAATCATCACCACGGGAAACAAATTCTGCCTTCTCAGCCTTTATTTTTTGAAAAGCTTCAACAGCAGTTTCAGTATCTTTAATTTCTGCTGGATCAGATGGCGGACCTAAAATAACAAAATCATTATACATTACATCTCTTCTGTTAACACCATAACCAGCTTCTATAAATTCATCTTCTGCCTCTCTAGCATGAACAAAAACAATATCAGCATCACCATTGCGCCCCAGTTCAATAGCCGCACCGGTACCAACTGCAACTACATCAACTCTCACATTAAATCTTTCTTCAAAAGGCGGCAGCAGTTCAGCCAGCAGACCGGAATTTTCGGTGCTGGTTGTGGTAGCCATTTTTAAAACTTCCTGGGAAGCTGCAGTTGCTGTAAAAATCAATATAATAATTATTAATGATAATAAAATCTTTTTAATTGACATAATAACCCCCCCTATTTTTAGCTATTTGATATTTTCTAACTTTAATTAAATTTCAACTCAACTCAGTTTAAATAAATTATCAAAAAAATAACTTCCGGTTAGCTAACCGGAAGTTTTAAGGCGGATTATCATTAATCCAATCCAAATCGATCACTCCTTTCCATTCCGGGAGGCCTAAAAGTTTCCTTTTAAACCCTGTCGGTGCAGTAAGCATAACTTAAAAGTTTTAGCCTAAAAGCACTCGGAGTTGTGCAACTATTCTTAAATTAATCATATAGTTTTTTTCGTTTTAAGTCAAGCAATATTAACTCTCACTTACTTAATTTGTTGATTGTTAATAAAGGTAAACTCTGGCCTCATAGGGTCTTAAACTTCCTTCAAGTTCAAATTCAGCTTGATTCTGATAGTTATTTAAAATTAATGCTGCAGCTTCAATTTCAACTTCAGAAGTTAAATCAAAATCTACTTTATTTTCACTAAAATTTAAAAGCACCAGGAGATTATTATCTTTACCCAGTCGCTGATAGGCATAAATATTTTTATCTTCTGCAAGTAAAATATCATATTCACCATAAGCAAAAACAGGATATTTTTTGCGCAGAGATATCATTTTTTGATAATATTTGAAAACTGAATCTTCAGAAGCCAGGTCTTTTTTGACATTGATTTCTGGATAATTACCGTTCATTTTTAACCAGGGTTCAGCATCAGAAAAGCCTGCATATTTGCTGTCATCCCAGTGCATTGGTGTTCGAGCATTATCTCGAGTTCTATAATTTGCAATCTCTAAAATTTCCTGATCGTTTAAATTACCTTCAGCCTGAACTTCTTTAATATAACCTCTGGTTTCAATGTCATCAAAATCATTTAAAGATTCAAAACTTATGTTGGTCATTCCTATTTCTTCTCCCTGATAAATAAAAGGAGTCCCTCTTAAAGTATGGAGCATTGTCCCCAGCATTTTTGCAGATTCCTTGCGGTACTGACCGTCATCACCATAGCGGGAAACAATTCTCGGCTGATCATGGTTGCAGAAATAAAGGCTGGTCCAGCCGTTATTTTCCTGCAGCTTGTACTGCCATTCACTCATTAAATCTTTTAATTCTTTTAAATCCCAGTCTGTTATTTTTTCCCAGCCATTTTTACGGTCAAATTCCAGATGTTCAAATGGAATTATCATTGAAAACTCTTCTCTCTCTTCTTTGACAAATTTTATGGCCTCATCTTTATCAACAAATGGAGTTTCTCCTACAGTCACTGCATCATAATTGTTATAGGTATTATCTGCCATCTCCTGTATAAACTCGTGCACTCTTGGTCCATTAGCAAAGTATTCATGACCGGCCAGTCCATCCCTGCCGCCATCAGGAAAACGCTGATCTTTAGAGATTAAATTGATTACATCCAGTCTAAAACCATCAACCCCTTTTTTAAGCCACCAGTTGATCATATCGTATATTTCCTGACGCAGTTTTGGATTTTCCCAGTTTAAATCAGGCTGTTTTGGTGAAAAGAGGTGAAGATAATATTGATCTGTTCTCTCATCATATTTCCAGGCTGAGCCGCCAAAAAATGATTTCCAGTTATTTGGAGGCCCCCCGTTTTTACCGTCCTTCCAGATATAATAATCTCGATAGGGATTATCTTTACTTTTCCGCGATTCTTTAAACCAGTGGTGTTCATCTGAACTGTGATTTAAAACTAAGTCCATAATTAATTTGATATCTCGTTTATGCAGCTGCTCCATCAATTCTTCTAAATCTTCCATAGTCCCAAACTCGTCCATTATAGCTCTATAATCACTGATGTCATAGCCATTATCATCATTTGGAGATTTATAAACAGGATTTAACCAGACTGCATCCACTCCAAGTCGATCTAAATGATCAATTTTTTCAATAATACCTCTTAAATCTCCAATTCCATCATTATTGCTGTCTTTAAAGCTGCGGGGATAAACCTGATATACTACAGCTTCTTTCCACCATTTTTTATTCATTATCATACCTCCATAATATTTATCTTAAGCAGTTTCCCTTTTTACAAGTTTCAGTTCCAATTCTTTATGGTAAGTTTCTGTTATTTCTCCATTGATTGCCTTTAATAAAACTTCTATTGCCAGATGACCCAGCTGATACATCGGCTGCCAGATTGTTGTTATCTTTAGATATTTGGCCAGTTCAATGTTATCATAACCAATTACTGCAATATCCTCCGGGGCTTTAAGACCCTTTTCTTCCATAGCCTGCAGCACTCCAATTGCCTGATTGTCAGAAGCAGCAAAAATCGCGGTCGGCCATTTTTTTTGCGGAAGAGCAAGTATTTCCTGCATTGACTGATAACCATTTTCTGCATAAAAATTACCATCTTTAATAAGCTCTGAATTGATTTTTAAATTATGTTTTTGAAAAGCCTTCTTAACTCCTTTTAAACGTTTTTGCCCATGCATACTGCTAATATCACCATTAATAAAGGCAATACGACTGTGGTTCTGTCCAACCAAATAATCAATGGCCATTTCTGCACCTTTGACATCATCTAAATAAATTGAATGAAAATCATCCGAATATTCATCTGCAATTACAACCGGGATTCCGGAAGCCTTTAATTCCTGATGCTCAATCTGAGAAATATCCATAGTCAGGGATGCTATACCATCCACCTTCCTGCTGTGTACTATCTCTAAAATTTTTTCCATTCTATTTTCATTTAAATCAATTTTGTGCAGGACTAAATCAATATTTTCTTCTTCCAGTGCATCCTGAATTCCCTTTAATACCTCTACAAAAAAGTGATCAATAAAACTGGGTACAATTACAGCAACCGCATTTGCCTGCTGTCTTGCCAGATTCTGGGCAACCTTATTTGGTCTATAATTTAGTTCCTGCATTACCTCTAAAACTTTTTTTCTGGTCTTATCTTTTACTTTATCACTGTTATTTAAAACTCTTGATACAGTTCCAATCCCGACACCAGCTTTTTCTGCAACATCATAAATATTAACCTTATTTTTAGACATCTAAATCTACTGTCCTTTCATTATTTTAACATTTAATAGTATTATATCGTTTATAATAAAAAATTACAAAGACAGTTGCCTCTTTACATAAATCAATTCTTAATTCCCACTTTTATTTTACACTAACTGAAATAATTTAAAATAAGACAGGATGAATGAATTCATCCTGTCTTATAATAATTTTCTAATTAAATTGTTTTAGCTATTTAATTCTTTTAATTTTTTAAAACATCTTCAATTTCTAATTCCATATATTCTAATTCTTCCTCAGCACTTGACTCTCCATCTAAAACAGAGTGAACTGCCTGGAAAAATCTTTCTGAAACTGCAC
>JBKHFK010000149.1:0-4713 GCA_046540295.1 Halanaerobium sp. | reverse complement strand
TTTATATTTTTGCTTGAATTAATCTTTTCTTAATAGTAGAATTAATTTCTGGCAGGACTTTTAGCTTTTAACACTAATATAGTTATAAGGGCTTAAATTTTTTAAAAATAAGGATTAAATATTTAAAGGCGGAGGTATTTTTATGAGTGAGATAACTATTACAAAAAAAGAATTTGGTCAATTAGAAGATGGAAGAACAGCAAATTTATATACGATGGAAAATGAAAATGGAATGAAAGTAGAAATAACAAACTATGGTGGGATAATTGTTAGATTATTTGTACCGGACCGTGATGGTCAGCTAGATGATATAGTTCTTGGTTATGATAATTTGGAACAGTATTTTGATGATCCTAATTATTTTGGGGCTTTAATAGGACGCTATGGAAATCGAATTGCTGAGGGTAAGATTAAACTTGACGGCAATATATATCAGCTTGAGATTAACGAAAAACCGGCAGGACATCCCTGCTGTTTACATGGTGGAAAAAAAGGTTTTAATGCTCAACTTTGGACTGCTGATACAGCTATTATAAATGGAGAAAAATCATTAAAACTGACTCATCTAAGTGAAGATGGAGAAGGTGGGTTTCCAGGTAATCTTAAAGCAGTGGTTTATTATACTTTAACTGAAGATAATAAGCTAAGAGTTGATTATCGAGCAGAAACTGATCAAAAAACGGTAATTAATTTAACCCAGCACAGTTATTTTAATTTAAAAGGTCACGGCAGTGGGACAATAGAAGATCATCTTTTATATATTAATGCAGATCATTTTACCCCAGTAAATGAAGGTATGATACCAACCGGAGAAATTAGAGAAGTTGAAAATACTCCTTTTGATTTTACTGCTATTGGAGAACTGGGTAAAGAAATTGAGGCAGATGTTGAACAGTTAAAATTTACTGGTGGTTATGACCATAACTGGGTATTAAATAATGAAAAGGATAATGAATTAGAACTGGCAGCCAGAGTTATAGATACTAATTCCGGAAGACAGATGGAAGTCTGGACAACAGAACCCGGTGTTCAATTCTACAGTGGTAATGGTATTGATACTAATGGAGCTGGTAAGGAAAATAAAGAATATAAAAAACGAGGAGCACTCTGTTTAGAAACACAGCATTATCCTGACTCGCCCAACCATGATAATTTCCCATCAACTGTACTAAAGCCGGGAGAAAAATATCATACAGTTACCGAATTTCATTTTGATATAATTTAATATTAGAAATTAGAAAAATGGATTAGAATCCCCTTAATCAGAGAACTAAAAGCTTTTTATGTCTCTGGTTAAGGGAATTTATTATTTATTATAGATTAAATTATAATTTTTACTTTTATTTATATAAATTTGCTTTTAGTTGATTAATTTAATAAGATATAAATATGCATAAAAATTTTGTCGAAAAAAATAATTTTATCACAAAATAGTAGTTATTAATTTTCATCTAAAATAAGGAGTGGTTAAAAGTTGGGAAATAAGAAAAGTTTTTTATCTTTTTTAAAAAAGATAAATCTTAGTCAAAGTTTGAGCACTAAAATTATTGCAATAATTTCGCTGGTAATAATTTTAGGTATGGGAGGTCTTGGTTACTTAATAAATAATACAGTAACTGATGAGATAACAGGTTTGGCAAGAGAAAGAAATAATGGCATTGCTTCGGAAATGCAGTCCGAGATCAATTCATTTCTGATTGAAAGTAAAGATCTGGTAAATTTATTATCAAATCAGCCGGTGGTGGTAGAAAAAGATGAAGAGGAAATAAAGGATTTATTAAAATCAGTTTCAGACAATTATGATCAGTTTCTAAATCTATATTTAGGTAGTACTGATGGTGAAATGATTATTGTTCCTGATCAGGATCTTCCCTCAGATTTTGATCCCAGAGAGCGCCCGTGGTTTCAGAATGCAGAAAATACAGATAAGGCCATCTGGACAGATACATATATTGATGCCGGTAGTGGAGATTTAATTATATCTGTGGCCAGAAGAGTGGTTGATCAGGAGGGTGATCTGGTTGGAGTTTTGGCAGGAGATATTTCACTGGCTGGAATTAGTGAACTGGTTGGTACAACCAAGGTTGGAGAAACAGGATATACTTTTATGATAGATGCTAATTCTCAGGTGCTGGCTCATCCCGATGAGCAGATGGTAGAAGATCGTTTTGATGCCGGTCAGCTTTTTGATACTTCGGAAGCTTTAGCTGGGGAAAGCGGCTTTATAGAATATCAATATGAGGGAGAGGAAAGACTCGCCTCTTATATGCCAATTGAGGAAATTGATGGTGCAGTATTTGCTCAGATTCCAGCTGCTGAAGCTTACAGTGCAAATCGAGAGGTGCTGCAGCAGATAATTACCCTTTCAATAATCGTGCTGCTGATACTAATTTTAGTAATAATTTTCTATGTAACCAAAAATGTTGTGCACCCAATTGTTAAATATGGTGAGCAGATGCAGAAAGTTTCTAATGGAAATCTCGATGTAGAATTAGAGATCAAGCGCAAAGATGAACTCGGTCATTTGGGCTCTATCTTTAATCAGATGGTTAAAGATTTAAAGAATCTGGTTCAAAATATTAAAGAAACTTCTGATCAGGTAACTGAAACTTCTGATCACCTGGAGGAAAGCTCACGTGAGGTAGGCAGTACTTCAGAACAGGTTGCAGTTTCAATTCAGGAAGTTGCCACCGGTGCTGATGAACAGGCTAAAAATGTTGAGGATGTTTCAATTAATATTCAGCAGCTATCAGAGGGGATTGACGAACTTGATCAGACGAACGAAGAAGTTGAAGAGTTGACCGAAAATATGAATCAGGTAACTGAAGCTGGAAAAGAAAAAATGGAAAAATTAAGTTCACAGATGAAGGAAATTGTCAGAGCAATGAGAGAAGTGGCTGATGATATTTCTGATCTTGAATCTATTTCACAGGAAATTGGAAGTATTATTGACATTATAAATAATATTTCTGATCAAACCAACCTGCTGGCATTAAATGCAGCTATTGAGGCAGCAAGAGCTGGAGAAGCTGGCAGAGGATTTTCTGTAGTTGCAGATGAAATAAGAGAACTGGCAGAAGAATCATCAAGCTCTGCAGATAAAATTAAAAAGTTAATTGATGAAGTAACAAAAACTACGGAATCAGTTGGTAAAGAGATGAAAACCAGTGAAAAAGAAATACTAAGTGGAGAAGAACTTGTAGATTCTGCCAATTCCACCTTCCAGGATATTAGAACTACCCTCTTAAAGATTAATCAGGGAATGAAGAAATCGGCAGAAATTGTTGATAATACAAATCAGTTTAGTAATGAAATATCAGAAAATGCACAGAATATTGCCGGTATTTCCGAAGAAACTTCTGCCTCAGCTGAAGAGGTAGCAGCTGCCAGTGAAGAACAGACTGCTTCAGTTGAAGAAGTTGCTTCAATTGCTGATGAACTGGCTTCTAGAGCGGCTCATTTAGAGAATTTAATTGAAAAGTTTGATGTATAAGCTGGATTTATAGCAAAAGTACTGTGAAAAATAATTTAAATAAATAGCAGGACAAAAATCCCCGCCAGTTGAATAGACTGAGCGGGGATAAAATTTATAAAAGCATGTTTAACTCTGGTTAAATTATCAAGTCCTATTAGGACAAGACTGCTCGTCAGGGCTTCGACAATAACTTTGCTAAAATTGCTAATAATTGAAAATAAATTTCCTTTTTCGGATAAATAAAGGAGGAAAATTCTGAATCATATTGAATATATATAATAACAGAAAATAGACTACAACAATTTAGAAGGGGGATTTTTTAATGAAAAAAATTATGGTAATCTTAGTTGTAATGGCAATGTTTTTGTTTTCCTTCAATGTTTTTGCCCAGGCACAGAGCAGCTGGTCAGTTAAGGCAGGATTAGATTTTGGTTCGGAATTAGAAGTTGATGGTGTAGATGATTTTGATACTGAAATGGGTTATTCTTTAATTGGAGAATATAAGATGCCCTACAGAGAAAACTTGAATTTGGGTGCCGGTCTGGCCTATCAATTAGATAGAGAAGAAGAGACCAATAATAGTGATTTTGGTTTTACACCATTTTATGGTCTGGCTGAATACAGAATGCAGGACAGTCCATTTTATTTCCTGGGTCATCTTGGATATGCTTCTTTTAGATATGATGAAGCCGATGATACCAGTGGCGGTTTATATTATGCCCTTGGTGGTGGAATGGATTTAGGTCAGAGCTATGAGGCAGAAGTTCTTTATACTAATAATAGTGGTGAGAGTGATAATGATGACGTAGATTATTCTAAATTCACTGTAACCTTTGGTATGAGATTCTAAATTACCTAAAATAAATTAAAGGCCTTCTTCTTAAACGAAGAGGGCCTTTTTTCTGATTAAAATATTATTTTTGTGAGCATAAAGCCTGCATAGATTCCTACAATTCCCATTACTCCCGATAAAGTCGGAGGGGCAGGAATAGGTAATTTTAGAAAAGAAAAAAGACCTCCTACAATTAAACCTGAAATTGCTGCTAAAAATGCTTGATTCATAATTGATTCTCCTTTATATAAAAATTAAAAGTTTTGTTAGACGTCAGACAATTAACACCATCATTTATTTTATTATATTTTAGTTCTTTTGTCAAAGAACCTTCTCAGGGAGAATGGCCTGCTGCTGCCAGTTCCTTTCCTGAGGATCAGCGATCTGAATATGGAGCATATTTAGA
>JBKHFK010000148.1:0-4761 GCA_046540295.1 Halanaerobium sp. | reverse complement strand
TAGCTGCTGTGAAGATGATAAATAAAAAAAGAAAATATATTTTTTCTATTTGAATGATAATGAGAATCTTTTTCAATTAAAATATTATTTTTTTTTACGTTATCAATAAAATTTCAGGGATAAGGAGGAGAGCAGATGTCTTTAATGATAGTAGGAGCAGATAATTTGGGATCAATTGAAGATAATGTTAAAAGTTTAGGTTTTGATGACATCACACATCTTGATGGACGCAAAAAATCAAAGTTTAGAAATTTTGAGATTCCAGCAGATACAGATTTTGTGCTGGTGATGACAGATTACATAAATCATGCTGTAATGAAGAAAGTAAAGAGAGCAGCTAAAGATAGTGGAGTGAGTGTTATTTATGCTCGCCGCAGCTGGGCATCAATTTACAAGAAATTAGAGAGAAGAGCTGCATTTATACAGTAATAAAACTATTAGTATAAAAATTTTTTATTTAAACTTGAGTAATTTAATCAAAAAACGCAGACCCTGATTTCAAACTCAGGCTCTGCGTTCCAATTTTTTCTAAGTACCCGGTACCATTAGATTCTAGGTACCATTAGATTCTAAACAGCCTGTTCCTGTTCGGAAAGCATAACTTCTTCTTCAAAATGAGTGCTGTTAATTTTATAAATATAGATTCCCATTACTGCAGCTGCAATAATTAAACCGGTAGTTACTGAGAAGGTATAAGGTAATTCAAAGCCTTCTGGAGCATAAAGAATATAGGTTGCAGAAACACCTGTCATAAAGAAGGCAGGAATAGAAGCAATCCAGTGATTTTTACCGCGTTTGGCAAGCCACACTGCTCCGGCCCATAAAACAACCATCGCTACTGTCTGGTTTGACCAGGCAAAATAGCGCCAGAGGGCATCAAAATTAATCTGAGACAGGGTTCCACCTACAATAAAAATGGGAATAGCAAGCATTAATCTATTTTTGATTGATTTCTGTTCCAGTCCAAAGATATCAGAGAGAGTTAAGCGTACACTTCTAAAAGCAGTATCTCCAGAAGTGATTGGAGCTGCTATTACTCCAAGCATTGCCAGAACTCCTCCAACTGTTCCCATCATAGTACCTGTAATTTCGTGTACAACTCCGGCCGGTCCACCAAGAGCTGCCAGGGCTTCGTTTAGAGGTCCGGTTCCTCTAAAGAATGTCATGGCTGCAGCTGCCCAGATTAGTGCTACAATACCTTCAGCAACCATGGCTCCATAAAATATACGGCGCCCTTCTTTTTCATTTGTAGTACAGCGAGCCATAATTGGTGACTGAGTTGAATGGAAACCACTAATTGCACCACAGGCAATTGTTACAAATAATAAGGGCCACATCGGCAGTTCTCCTGGATGAAGATTGTTGAAAGCAATATTTGGGATATTGTAATCACCAAAAATCAACCCACCACCAACACCTAAGGCCATAATTAAAAGAGCCAGGCCAAAGATTGGATATAGTTTACCAATAATCTGATCAACAGGTAAGAATGTAGCAACAAAATAATAGGCAAGGATAATAATTAACCAGATATTAACTCCCATAAAACCGGGTGTTAAGTTAGCCAAAAGCATTGCTGGCCCCGTCATAAAGACTGTTCCCACTAAAACTAAAAGTACAATACTAAAGACACGCATGATCTGTCTGACTGGACCACCGAGGTTTTCCCCGATAATTTCAGAAATTGAAGCTCCCCCTGAACGAATAGAAAGCATTCCAGAAAGATAATCATGAACACCACCGGCAAAAATTGTTCCAAATACTATCCAGAGAAAAGCACTTGGTCCCCATAATGCACCGGCAATTGCTCCGAAGATTGGTCCCAGACCAGCAATGTTTAAAAACTGGATTAAAAATGCCTTTTTCCAGTCCATTGCTATGTAGTCAACACCGTCTTCCATCGAAATTGCTGGAGTTTCTCGCTCCGGCTGTGAATCAAAAATTCTGTCAACAATTTTCCCGTAAGTAAAATAGCCAATAATTAAAACAACTAAAGAAATAAGAAAAGATGCCATAAAAATATAACCCCCTAAAAGTTTTTTTGATACATCTTAATTATATCTGGATCCGGGGATTATAAAAGGCATCTTAACTGAATTGTAAAAATATTATACTCAATTGCATTATTTGAGATTTAAAAGTTGATTTATCTGTTCAACCTTGGATCTGCTGACAGGAATTTTGTGTTCGGAGTAATCTTCCATTAAAACCTGGTATTTACCTTTAAACCAGGGAATAACTGCTTTGATATGCTTCAAATTAACTATATAACTTTTGTGAATGCGGAAAAATTGATCAGGCAGCATATTTTCAAGTTCTTTTAACTGAAAACCTGTCATATAGGATTTTTTATGGCAGTGAGCCCAGACTTTTTTCTCTCTGGTAGAAAAATAATAAATATCCTTAAAATTAAGCATTAAATAATAATCTTTTTCCATAACTGCAATTTTATTTAAAGATTCTTTTTGTTGTTTTGAACTACTGATGTTTGCAAATAAATTTTTCAGCTGTTGATTAAAATTAATGTTATTTTTTATCTCCTGTTTTGCCCGTTTTAAACTTTCTTCCAGCCGCTGATCGCTAATTGGTTTTAATAAATAATCAATAGCAGACAACCGAAAAGCCTCAACAGCATACTCATCGTAAGCTGTGGTAAAAATAATATAAGGAGTATTTTGCTGCTGTTTTAGAATTCTGGCTATTTCTATACCATTTTTGTCGGGGATCTGGATATCTAAAAACAATAGCTCAATTTCATTTTTCTTTAAAATTTCAAGAGCTTTTTTCCCGTTGCTCACTTCATATAAGACTTCAAAATCAGAATCTTCTTCAATCATAAATTTCAATTCATCACGAGCCAGTTTCTCATCTTCGACAATCATTGTTTTGATCATTAATTTGCTTTTCTCCTCTCAAAAAGAAATTCGGAAGGTATGGTAATTATATTCTTTGTTCCCCTGCTGGAACTGGATCTAATTTTGAAATCTGCATTACTGCCGTAAACAGAATGTAATCTTTCTTTAATATTGTTAATTCCAATTCTATCATTATTACCATTTTCGATTTCGGAGATTTTTTCTTCTGTAATACCTGGACCATTATCTTCAATTTTTATCTGCAGTTTATCATTTATTTTTTCAGCAGTTACAATTATTTTACCCCCTCTGTCCTGAGGATAAATTCCATGTTTAATAGAATTTTCGATTAAAGGCTGAATAATAAAGGGAGGTATAATAATATCTTTTAGCTCACCCGGTATTTTCCATTCGACCTGCAGTCTTTTATCCAGTCGTGCCTTTTCGATATCCAGATAATCCTGACAGAAATCTATTTCTTCAGCCAGAGTAATCTGATAAACATCTCTTTTTAATGTTCTGCGGAAAATTCCAGCCAGTTTAATCAAAAGCTCTCTGGCCTGTTTTGGCTGAGTTCTGCAGGAAGCGGCAATTGCATTAAGAGAATTGAAGAGGAAGTGTGGATTAATTTGGGCCTGCAGTGCTTTAAGTTCAGCTTCACTTTTGAGTTCAGCCTGTTTTGAAAGTTTGGCCAGTTTAATTTGTGTTGCCAGCAGGTCAGAAATCCCTTCTGCCAGTTTAATATCCAGTACCGTTATCTTTTGCTGGCAGCGATACAATTTTAAGAGTCCATAAACACTGTTTTTAATTTTTAAAGGTGTAATTACTGCATCCGTAAGCTGACAATACTTATGATTACAGTTAATATCTTTTTTATTATTAATTAAGATAGTTCTATTTTCTTCAATTGCTCTGCGGCTGGCTTCAGTTTTAATTTTTTCCCCGGCCAGATGATGGTCTTCTCCGGTGCCGGTAAAGCCCAGGACTTTTTTCTTGTCAGTTATGGAAACTGCGTCAACCTGACTTTCTTTTTTTATCATTTTAATAATTTCTGCAGCAGCTTTTTGATCAAGACCATTTTGCAGCAGAGGAAGTGAACGGTCAGCTATAGAGAGTACTTTTTCTGCCTGCAGCGCTCTAATTTTTTGATTATCTTCTTTAACTTTATTTAAAATACTGATAAAAATTGCAATTCCCAGACTGTTGCTGATAATCATTGGGATGGCAATAATTTTGACCAGTTCTAAAGCCTGAGTTAATGGGCGGCTGAAAATAATTACAATAATCATCTCGATGATTAGCGCCAGAGAACCAATTAAGAAACCATTTTTAAAGTCAACTTCATTATTGCGATATTTTTTATAAAAAAGTCCTCCAATTAAACCACTGGTAGTTGTACCAACTGCACAGGCCAGAGCAGTAAAACCACCTAAAGAATATCGGTGCAGACCTGCAATTAAACCCGCAGTAATTCCAACAGCAGGACCACCTATAAGTCCTCCCATCAGGGCACCAATGGCCCTTATATTGGCATAGGCGTCCATAATTATTATTCCAAGAAAGGTCCCCATAATTGAAAGGGTTGCAAAAAATAACGTCAGGAATATTTTTTCATTTTTATTAAAGTTATCAGCAAAAATGTGTTTTACACTACTGATTCGGCTTAAAATATATGCAAAAGTAACAATAACACTCATGCTTTTAAAAAGAGTAAATAATAATTCTAAAATTCTGCTGTTATACATGATCCTCTCCCTCTTTAAATTAAGTTCTGGTCATCTTTAATTAAATAATACTACAATAGATTTACTTATTCAAATAAACTTTATTTGTGACTTAATTCACCTGTACCGGGTACAAAATGGCCATTTTGTACCCGTTACCAATCGGGATTGCTATTATTTAA
>JBKHFK010000147.1:0-4768 GCA_046540295.1 Halanaerobium sp. | reverse complement strand
AAAGAACAATACCGCAACGAAAACACCAGCAGCTATATGCAGTTTTAGAAAATAAGCTTATAATGAATATAGCAGTTAAATATGACAATTTTAATCAGACTTAAGGAACACTTCCTTTTAATAAAGGGGTGTTCTTTTTTGTTTTTCAGTACATTTAATTCTTTAAATATAGGGGAATAAATGGTATAATTAATTTAGATAATTTAGAACTTAAAAAAAGATATTTATAATTAGCTTAAATTTCAAGGAGGTAGTATTAATGAAGTATAGAAAATTAGGCAAAACAGGTTATGAAGTCTCAGAAGTTTCTTTCGGAGGCTGGGCAATTGGTGGTACCTGGGGAGATGTAGAAGATGAGCAGTCCCTGGCAGCTTTGAGAGAGGCGGTCAATCAGGGGATCAACTTTTTTGATACAGCTGATGTTTATGGGGACGGCCGCAGTGAGCGTCTGATGGCTAAATTGAGAAGAGAAACTGATGAAGAGATACATATAGCCACCAAAGCAGGTAGGAGACTTGATCCGCACACTGCTGAAGGCTATAATAAGGAAAATTTAAATAAATTTGTAGACCGCAGTCTCAAGAATTTAGATGTAGATACTATTGACCTGCTGCAGCTGCACTGTCCTCCAACTGAAGTTTATGATCAGGAAGAGGTATTTGAAGCATTAGAAGAAATGGTTGAAGCCGGTAAAATTAAAAACTATGGTGTCAGTGTAGAAAAGGTAGAAGAGGCGATGAAGGCTTTAGAATATGAAAATGTAGCTACTGTACAGATTATCTTTAATATGTTCAGGCACAAACCTGCTGATGAATTTTTTGCTAAAGCAAAAGAAAAAGGTGTAGGGATCATCTGCAGAGTACCACTGGCAAGTGGTCTTTTAACAGGTAAATTTTCTAAGGATTCAACCTTTGCTGAAAATGATCACCGCAACTTTAATCGTGATGGAGAAGCTTTTGATAAAGGAGAAACCTTCTCCGGAGTAGATTTTGAACTCGGCTTAAAAGCTGTGGATGAACTGGAAAAAATTAAGCCAGAAGGATTAACAATGGCTCAGTTTGCACTTAAATGGATTTTAATGCATGATGCAGTCAGCTGTGTAATTCCAGGCGGTAAAAAACCCTGGCAGGTAAAAGATAATGCCGCAGCTTCTGAAGCTCCTGATCTTTCAGATGAGGTAATGGAAAAAGTTGACGAAATTTATGACGAATACATCAGAGACAGTGTACATCACCTCTGGTAGAACAAATTATTTAATTAAATTAAGAGGAATTAAGAGAGTCTTAAGAGCTGCTGAAGGTTTTCAGTGCTTTTGAGCCTCTTTTTTTAAAAAATCTGTAAATTTAGACTTTAAAAAAAGCCTTGACAGGAGATTTAAAAGATGTATAATGTAGTTAAGATAAGTTGAATATAAGAAAATCACTTATAATTAATTAACAACAATAAGACTATAAGAAAGGGTGATTTAATAATGTTGAATTCTTTATTAACATTCATTAAAGCAAGTAATAATGAGGGAAGAAGAATCGAAAGAAATATTCAATCTGTTAAACAAAAGCAGATTAAGCATGATTCTTATTCCAGTTTAAATCAGTACTAAATCTTAAAAGCAAATATTTTTTAAAAATAAGTCAATCACATTATAACTAAAATAACTTTATAAGAAAGGATGATTGCATATGTTTAATAATATGTTTAAATTCATGAAAGAGGCCAAACTTGAGTCTAATGAAAATCAAGACAGGCTTAATGCATTTAAAAACTTAGGTAACTACTAAGAAATTAAAAAGCCCCAGAGGCTTACTAAAGTAAAAATAATAACTAAAACTAAAACTAATAAGTAAATAATTATATAACCCTTAAAAATATAAAGATAATTAAAACCACCCTTCCCCGGGGTGGTTTTTCGTTTATGTGCGTTTTGTACCTGGTTATAATTATTTATTTCACAAAATATATATTGCTGTATTCAATTTTTTGTCATTTTAAGCTAAATATATTATAATAATATGTAGAACTGAAAATATATAGGAGGTTATACTTATGAGTGTACACATTGGTGCCAAAAAAGGCGAAATTGCAGAAACAATTCTGCTGCCTGGAGATCCACTAAGAGCTAAATTTATTGCAGAAAACTATTTAGAAGATGTAAAACAATATAATGACGTTAGAGGAATGTATGGATTTACAGGGACTTATAAAGGTAAAAGAGTTTCCACCCAGGGAACAGGGATGGGAATGCCCTCACTATCAATTTATGTCAACGAATTAATCAGAGACTATGGGGTTAAAAATTTAATTAGAGTTGGTTCCTGTGGTTCTTTTAATGAAGAAGCTGAAGTAAGAGATGTAATTTTAGCCAAGGCGGCCTGCAGTAATTCTAATCTAAATAAAATGCGTTTTAACGGCAAGGATTTTGCAGCGGCAGCCAGCTTTAAGCTTTTATCAAAGGCCTATCAGGTAGCTGAAAAAAAGGAAACAGAGGTAAAAGTGGGTACTATTTTAAGTTCAGATGCTTTTTATAATGATGATACAGAAGCCTGGAAAAAATGGAAGGAATATGGAGTTTTAGCTGTAGAAATGGAATCAGCTGAGTTGTTTACACTGGCCGCTAAATATGGTGTAGATGCATTAAGTATTTTAACAGTTAGTGATTCTTTAGTAACCGGAAAAGAAACAACTTCTGAAGAAAGAGAAAAGACCTTTACTGATATGATGGAAATTGCTCTGGAATTAGCTGAGTAAATAAGCTTAAAAACTAATATTATAGATTAAACTGTCAGTTCTTATTTTAAGGCTGGCAGTTTTAAATTTTTAATGATATTTTTAATCTTAAATGTTATAATAATTATATACTGAAGAATAACAGATTAAAACACTCAGTTTTTTATTTTTCTGATCAAATTGTAAAAGGCTTAGCTGAAAATATAATTTTATAATGAAATAATCGTTTAAAGCAGAGAGAATGGAGGTTTTAAAATGAGAAAAGAAGAGCGGGTTTCATTTTATTCTCATTTTGTTGGGTTCATACTGGCTTTAATCGGCCTGGGTCTTTTGATTATTCGCGCTTTAGAAAGTCCGGATAAGATTATTGTGGCTGCAGTTTATGGAGTTTCAGTTGCTTTTTTGTTTCTTTCTAGTTCTTTATATCATGCTTTTAAAAAGAAAGATAATGAACAGTCAATCTGGCGTAAGCTGGATCACTTTGCAATTTTTGTAATGATAGCCGGTTCTTATACCCCAGTTGCCTATCTATATTTAGAAGGCTGGCTCAAATGGACAATTATTGGGATTCAATGGGGACTGGTTTTAGGTGGATTTTTCCTTAAATTTATGTACTTTAAAACCCCCAGAATTTTATATACAATGGTTTATCTATTAATGGGCTGGGTTGGTATTTTTGCCTTTCACCAGTTATTTATGACAATGCCAACAGCCAATTTAATTTTAATGTTTGCCGGAGGTTTATCATTTACAGCCGGAGCGGTTTTCTATATAATTAAAAAGCCAAAACTGAGCCCTAATTTTGGTTTTCATGAGATTTTTCACTTCTTTATTTTAGCAGGTGGAATACTTCATTATTTGATGGTATTTATTGCCCTGGGCCAATAGTTAATCAAGGAGGATATTGATGGAACTGGAAGAGAATTTAATTGAGATCATCTCCTTAAGTGGAGAAGTTAAAAAGAATTTTTTAAAAGCTGTTAAACATGCTAAAAAGAATGAGCCCCAAATAGCAGCAGAAGTTTTTGCAGAGGCTGATGAGAAACTGATCAAGGCTCACCTGAAGCAGACAGAATTGATCAATAAAGAAGCCGGGGGAGAAAAATTAGAAAGCAGTCTTTTACTTACCCATGCTCAGGATCATTTAATGACAGCTATTTTACTTAAAGATATGGCAAAAGAGTTTATGGATTTATATCAGAGGCTTGAAGAAAATTAAGTATTAAATTTCAGTACAAATATTTCAGAAGGAAGGCAGTTCTTTAAGAGCTGTCTTTTTGATTTTTAAAGGATAATTTACTTAGTATATAGAAGTAATTACTAAGAAGAAATTTAATTAAAAAAATTAAAAATAAATTGGGTGGGTGATCAGATGTCAGTAAAATTTACAGAAACAGTTTTAAGAGATGGTCAGCAGTCTTTAATTGCCACCAGATTAAAAATTGAAGATATTTTACCGATCTTAACTGAGCTTGATCAGGTTGGTTATTCTGCATTAGAAATCTGGGGTGGAGCAACTTTTGACAGCTGTATGCGCTTTCTAAATGAAGACCCCTGGGAGCGTCTGAGAAAAATAAGAAAAGAAGTTAAAAAGACAAAGCTGCAGATGCTTTTAAGAGGTCAGAACATTTTAGGATATAAACATTATCCTGATGATGTGCTGGAGCGCTTTATCAAAAAATCAGTTGAAAACGGAATTGATATTATCAGAATTTTTGATGCCTTAAATGATATCAGAAATATGGAAAAGGCAGTGGAATACACCAAAAAATATGGAGCAGAAGCCCAGGGCTCAATCGTTTATACTACAAGCCCAATTCACAGTAGTGAGACTTTTGTCAAAAAATCTAAGGAATTGACTGAAAAGGGAATAGATTCTCTCTGTATTAAGGATATGGCAGGTTTATTGAACCCTTTTGAGGCTTATGATTTAGTAAAAGAGTTAAAAAAAGAAATTAAAATTCCGATAGAAATTCACAGTCACAATACTGCCGGCTTTGCTTTTATGAGCTATTTAAAAGCTGTGGAAGCTGGTGTTGATATT
>JBKHFK010000146.1:0-4799 GCA_046540295.1 Halanaerobium sp. | reverse complement strand
TCACCGGTGTGAACTCCAACTGGATCAAAATTTTCCATATTGCAGACCACTATACAGTTATCATTTTTATCCCGCATTACTTCATATTCTATTTCCTTCCAGCCTTTAATACTCTTTTCTATTAAAACCTGGCCGATCAGACTGTGCTTAAAACCCCGGGCTGTTATTTCTTTTAATTCTTCTAAATTATCTGCCACACCACCACCGGTTCCACCCATCGTATAAGCTGGACGTACAATCACTGGATAACCGATTTCGGCTGCAATTTCTTTTGCCTGATCAATATTTTCAGCAATTTTGCTGTCTAAAATTGGCTCTCCAATCTCATTCATTAACTCTTTAAAGGTATTTCTATCTTCTGCTTTCTCAATTGTATCAATTGGAGTTCCTAAAAGTTCTACATTCAAATCTTTTAAAATATTTGTTTCGGCCAGATCAATTGCCAGATTAAGGGCAATCTGTCCTCCTAGAGTCGGAATCAATCCATCCGGATTTTCTTTTTTTAAAATCTCTATTATACTCTCAACAGTTAGTGGCTCAATATAAACCCGGTCTGCCATATTCTCATCTGTCATTATTGTCGCCGGGTTGCTGTTGACTAAAACAACCTCCAGCCCCTCTTCTTTAAGAGCTCGACAGGCCTGACTCCCGGAATAATCAAACTCAGCTGCCTGACCAATAATAATCGGTCCTGAACCAATAACCATAACTTTTTTGATATCTTCTCTTTTCGGCATTTTTTCCTCCTTATATTTTTAAATTGATCTTTTTTTAAAATTAAATTAACAAATTGGAAAAAAATTCTAAGTTTCCGGTGCCATTAAATCTATAAATTGGTCAAATAAATAGTGAGAATCTTCAGGACCCGGAGAAGCTTCCGGGTGATACTGAACAGAAAAGGCAGGATATTTTTGATGTCTAAAGCCTTCCACTGTTTGATCATTTACATTGATATGAGTTAATTCCAGATCCAGTTCAGACAGTGAATCTTCTTTGATTGCAAAACCATGATTTTGAGAAGTAATGTAAACCCGATTTGTACTTAAATCTTTAACCGGATGGTTGGCTCCCCGGTGGCCAAATTTTAGTTTATAGGTTTCTGCGCCACAGGCTCTACCCAGCAGTTGATGGCCTAGACAAATTCCAAAAATCGCAACCTGACCCAGCAGCTCCGAAATGGTTGCAGCAACATAATCTGCATCTTCCGGATCTCCCGGTCCATTGGAAAACATTACTCCATCTGGATTATAATTTAATATTTTTTGAACCGAAGTACTGGCCGGAACTATTATCACTTCACAGTTTCGTTCAAGCAGTGAATTTTTGATATTATCTTTAGCTCCACAGTCAACCAAAACTACTCGATACTTATTTCCGGCTCCATATTTTTCGACTTTTTTTCTGCTGACAAGTGAAACTAAATCTCTGCCGGAAAGCCCGGGTGCATTTTTTGCCTTCTCTATTAGTTTTTGATCATTTAAATTTTCAGTAGTTATAATTCCTCGCATTGTTCCCTGTCGCCTCAAGATTTTAGTCAGAGCTCTGGTATCTATGCCGCTGATTGCTGTAATTCCATTTTCCTTTAAATATTCTTCCAGTTTCTTTTTTAGCCGCCAGTTTTCCGGTTCCTCAGCAAACTCTCTGACAATAAATCCATTGACATGGGATTTAGAAGATTCGAAATCATCTTTATTGATCCCGTAGTTCCCGATCAAAGGATAGGTCATGCAGACAATCTCTCCTTTATAAGAAGGATCAGTCAGAATTTCCTGGTAACCGGTCATACTGGTATTAAAAACTATTTCGCCAGCACTCTCTTTTTCAGCACCAAAAATTTTCCCTTCAAAAATACTCCCTTCTTCCAGAACAAGTTTTGCTTTTTTCATTTAACTACCTCCACTTTTTTCTTTAATTAAGATTATTACTCTTATTTTAATAATTTTACTTTACTGCTCTGCTACTTTAACTTGTTTTCAAATTAAATGCCTAAAGTATCTTAATAAAAATAAAACCTTCTCCCCAGAAAGCATGGTTTGAAGGTTAAAATTGATATAGTAAGCTTATAAAAACTAAATATCGCTATATCTGTATACCTTTTCCAGCCTCTCTGGACTGATTTAAAAGGAGTTCTATTCTTTTATTATTGTGCTTTAGTTTACCATTTAACATTTAAACTGTCAATAGAGAAACTAAGATTTAGAAAATTTATTCTTTGATATTTAAGTTTTATTTAATTTATACTCTTTTAATTCAATAAAATTAAATTTCATTTAAAAAATTTGAATTTTTTATAAAGCTTTGCAAAATAGATTGACTGACTGACAGCTAAATATTATAATTAATTATGATTTGAAAATTGAAATGAAATTTAACCAATATAAAATTGGATTGGATGATTAAATATGCAGAAACAGGGAAAGTTTATTAAAGGCGCTTTGACTCTTGGAGCTGCTGGAATTATATCTAAATTTTTAGGGTTTGCTTATCGAATTGCTTTACCAAGAATGATAGGTTCAGAGGGAGTTGGTATTTATCAGCTAGCCTATCCAATTTATACTATTTTACTTGTTGTATCAACTTCTGGAATGCCCATAGCACTGGCCAGAATTATTTCTGAACAAAATACAAAAGATAATTACAAAAATTCTTATAAAATATTTAAAACTGCTCAATATTTAAACTTCTTTTGCGGTTTAATTTTAACTCTGATTATGGTTTTATTATCCAGCTCAGTTATTAAATTATTTAACTGGGACCAGCGAGCATTGTATTCTGTACTAACCCTTTCTCCCGCAATTTTTTTAGTTTCCCTAATTTCAGTTTATAGAGGTTTTTTTCAGGGACTGCAAAATATGAAACCAACTGCTTATTCGCAAATTTTTGAACAGCTAATTCGAATAATAAGTATGATTTTTATGGTTTCTTTGCTTTTGCCTTATGGAATTAGATTTTCAGCTGCTGCAGCAACTTCAGGAGCAGTTTTTGGTGCCCTGGCAGCTTTATTATTACTTGTTTATCTTTATCATAAACAAAAAAATAAAATATGGCAGCAGATTGATCTCAGCTCAATTAAGGATTATAATTTTAAAAGTAACAGCAAAAAAATTCTGTCTCTCTCATTACCAATAACTATTGGAGCTTTAATTACCCCCTTAATGGGCTTTATTGATGCTGCAATAGTACCAGCTCGACTTGTAGCAGGTGGTTTTGATAATCCACTTGCTCTTTATGGAAATCTATCGGGAATGGCCATGGTTTTAGTTCATTTCCCTACAGTAATTACACTTGCTCTGGCAACAAGTCTGGTACCAGCAATTTCTGAAGCATTCGCCTTAAATAATCAAAAGCTGGTCAGCAGCAGAGCTGAAACAGCAATTAGAATTACAATTTTGATTTCACTACCTTCTGCAGTTGGTTTATTCCTGCTCGCTAGACCACTTTCGGCAGTGATTTTTGGGACACCAGCAGCTGCAGTCCCCCTATATTTTGTAGCCTGGGGAGTTATATTTATTGCTCTCAAACAGGTTAGCTCAGCAATGCTGCAGGGGATAGGTAAAGTAAAAATACCCGCTCGCAATCTTTTGGTAGGTACAGTTTTTAATGCGTTTATCAACTATTCTTTAACTGCTCATCCTGCTTTCGGTATTAAAGGAGCTGCTCTGGGAACTGTCAGCGGCTTTTTTATTGCAGCCCTCTTAAATTTAATTTATGTAAAAAAATGGACAGATTTTAATTTTAGTTTTAGCAAATTCTTTTTAAAACCAATTATTGCAGTTTTGATTATGGGACTAACAGTTAAAGGAAGTCAACATTTAATCTTAAATATAACTGCCGGCTCTAATCCTTTTAAACAAAATTTATTATCGATAATTTCTGCCATTACAGGAGCAGTCATTGTATATTTTCTGGCTCTGATTTTTTTAAAAGAAATTAAATACTGTGATCTAATTTTAATACCTGTTTTTGGTAAGAAAATCGCAAAACTGCTTATTAAATATAAATTACTGGAAAAATAATAAATTTAATATTTAGGAAAGGAAATTATCATGATGCATAATCATTCGTCAAATTTCATAAAATATATTTCAAAAAAAATCTTAAATACAATGCATTATCAACAAAAAAGCGACCTTAAAGATATTTTTATCTTTTCTTCTTTTCGCAGTGGCTCAACCTGGCTGGCAGAATTAATAAAAAGTCAAAAAGGGGTTAAATTTGCGATTTCTCCCAATAAAATTAATCTATTAGAAAATATTGATAATTACTATCAGCAAATTAATAATCGCCCCTATTATGTAAAACTAAGTAAAAAAGAAGAAGAAATAATAAAAAATTATATTTATAATACTTCCAGTGGTAAATTAATTTATTCAAGAAGATATGTCGATCTCTTTTCTAAAGATCACAATTTTATTAATAATAGAACTGTCTACAGACTTCTACGATCAAATTATCTTGTGAACTGGTATAACAAGAATTTTGATATTCACCCTATTTATCTTCTCAGACATCCAATTGCGGCCAGTTTATCCCGTGAAAAAATCTGGAAAAGATCACCTAATCCAGAATACTGGAAATCAAACGCTGAATTTTTACTTAACTCTGATTATTTTGTAAATAATTTTTTAAACAAAGACTTATCTGATTATCTTAAAAAATATTTAAAGGATGCTAATAATCTAGAAAAATTTGTAATCTCCTGGTGTCTTGAAAATCTCGGATTTATCAAAAAAATACAGACAAATACTCTGGAGCAGGGAATTATTTATCTTAATTATGAAGATCTCTTAATTAATCCA
>JBKHFK010000145.1:0-4834 GCA_046540295.1 Halanaerobium sp. | reverse complement strand
CAGCTGGCCGTTGAAGTACTCAAACTCTTTATCAATAAATTAAAACAGCATCAGCTCTACCGGGATGCATTGCATTCAATGTCAGTACTGACTATTACCTCAAATGTGGTTTATGGTAAAAAAACAGGGGCAACTCCAGACGGCAGAGAAGCAGGAGAGGCCTTTGCACCGGGAGCCAATCCAATGCACGGCCGAGATACCTCAGGTGCTTTAGCTTCACTTAACTCTGTGGCTAAAATACCCTATGAGTACTGCCAGGATGGAATTTCCAACACCTTTTCTATTGTGCCCGAAGCATTAGGCAAATCGGAAAAAGCCCAGCAGAATAATTTAACTTCGATTCTGGATGGTTATTTTGATCAGGGAGCACATCACTTAAATGTCAATGTCTTAAGACGGGAAACCCTGCTTGATGCAGTTGAACACCCGGAGGAATATCCACAGCTGACAATCAGAGTTTCCGGTTATGCAGTTAACTTCATTAAACTGACTGCAGAACAGCAGCAGGAAGTAATTGCGAGAACTTTTCATAAAAGTATATAATTGTGTAATTATTCACTTGTACCCGGTACAAAACGGCCGTTTTGTACCGGGTACATATACATCAAAAGGAGGTCATGATGGCTCACGGATATATTCATTCTACTGAAAGTATGGGTACAGTTGATGGACCGGGAATCCGCTTTGTTGTTTTTACTCAGGGATGTCCCCTGCGCTGTCAGTACTGCCACAATCCTGACACCTGGAAGTTAAAGGAAGGCAAAAAAGTTTCGACCGAATTTTTAATCAAAAAAATAAAAAAGATTAAACCCTATATTGAGCGCTCCGGTGGAGGACTCACAATTTCCGGGGGTGAACCGACAATGCAGCCAGAATTTACACTGGATCTTCTTAAAAAAGCAAAAGCCGAAGGGCTGCACACAGCAGTTGATACTTCCGGTTTTATTGAACCGGAAAAATTTAAAAAACTGCTGCCCTATCTGGATCTGGTGCTTTTGGATATCAAAACAATGGATGATTTGATTCATCAGGAGCTAACAGGGGTCAGCAATCAAAAAACACTGGCGATTGTAGAACTTCTGGAAGCAGAAAAACAGCCCTACTGGATTAGACAGGTTGTAGTTCCCGGACTCACTGATGATCTTAAAAAAATGAAAGAATTTGCAGAATACCTCAGGTCAAAAAAATATTTAGAAAAAATTGAGCTGCTGCCCTATCACGAACTCGGCAGACACAAATGGGAAAATTTGGGCCTGGAATATAAACTGGCAGCTGTAGAGCCGCCTTCGGAAAAGAAAATGGCAGAACTAAATGCTGTTTTTAAAAATTTCAAAATTAATATTGCCTGAGCTGGCTGTGGTATAATATTTTAGACAGTCTGCTGCAAAATTACCCGATTGAGATTTTTCTTGATCGGGTCTTTCTGTTGTTGTGTCGAAATTTATGTTATAATAAGGTAATGTTAATTATAATTTATTGAAATAAAGTTAAATAAACTAGGAGATAAAGGAATATGTTGATTTTACAGGCATTTTACTGGAACTGCCTTGATGACTGGTGGCAGGAAATAAGGTCTATTGCAGATGAGATAGCAGTTAAGGGTTTTGATACAGTCTGGCTGCCGCCTCCAAGCAGAGGTATGAATGGCAGTAACTCAATGGGCTATGATCTTAAGGAACATTATAATTTAAATTCGAAATTTGGTAATAAAAAGACCTTAAAGAAATTAATCAATAAACTTCATCAGAATGATGTTGATGTAATGGCCGATCTGGTGCTGGGACATATGCTGGGAGGAAAAAAGGAGTGGAACCCACATTTTGAGGAGAAAACTTTTACCAGATTTGAGGAGGACTATTTCCCCAAAAACCACGACCACTTCTGCCATGAGTGTGGTAACTGCAGCAGCCGCAACAGCTTTGGTGAGACAATCTGTTATTATTCTGATGATGAATATATGAAAAAAGAATTGATCAACTGGGCCAGCTGGCTGAAAAATGAAATCGGTTTTGACAGTTTCAGACTGGATAACCTGAAAGATATGCGCTGGGATTTTGCGAAGGAATTTGCAGATCAGTTTAGAGAGGATACCTTTATGGTAGGAGAGTACTGGAGTGGTGATGATCGAACCCTGGCTGAATTTATTGACCACAGTCAGATAAATTTGTTCAATTTTCCTCTCTATTACAGCATCAAGGAAATGTGTATGGATCCTTTTTTCCCGGTCCAGAGTTTAGAAGCCATTTCTAAAAAGAATAAGGTTAATTTTTTATCAAATCATGATATAGAAAGAGACGAAAGGGATTTTAACCGGGATGCAATTATCACCAATAAGGAACTGGGTTATGCCTATATACTTTTTCAGGACAATCCGGCTGTTATTTACTGGAACGATTATTTTAAATATAACTTAAAAGAAAAGCTGGATGAGCTGATTAATTTACGAAGAAATTCAGAAAAGTATCCTCTGGAAATAGTAAACTTAAATGATGATATTTATCACGCCCGTCGCGGCAGATATAACTTGATTATTAATAATGCCTCTGATGATTATTACTATTCAGGTCTAACTGTAGCGGGGAGAGATTATGAAATTTTTCTGGAGGGTTAAAAGTAAAAATGTCAGATTTTAAGCTTAAAACAGGGGATCAGCAGAAAGGAAGTTTTATGTTTTCAGATATAAATATGATTTTGGAAAAATACTACGGTTTTAGTTCTTTTAGAAAAGGTCAACAGGAACTGATAGAAAATATTTTAAAGGGCAGAGATACAGTTGTAGTAATGCCGACCGGAGCCGGGAAATCACTCTGCTATCAGATTCCGGCCCTTGTTTTTGAAGGGCTGACAGTTGTTATTTCACCACTTATTTCGCTGATGAAGGATCAGGTTGATGCCTTAAAGGAGATGGGAATTAAGGCAGCCTATATTAACAGTTCAATTAGCAGTCAGGAACTGCAGGCCAGAATTGAGGCCGCAGCTGCCGGAAAATATAAACTGCTTTATGTTGCCCCGGAGAGATTAAATTCTGTCCGTTTTCTTAAGCTGCTGCAGCAGATAAAAATTGAAATGATTGCAGTTGATGAAGCTCACTGTGTATCTCAGTGGGGCCATGATTTTAGACCCAGTTATTTAAATATTGCTCGTGTAATAGATAAACTCAATCCGCGACCGATTTTAAGTGCCTTTACCGCAACTGCAACTCCGGCTGTAAAAAATGATATCAGCAGACAGCTGCAGATGAAAAATCCCAAAATCTATACCAGTGGTTTTGACAGGGCTAATTTAAGTTTTAAGCTGCGCAAGGGAATAGATAAGGATCAATTTTTAAAAGATTATCTAAAAGTTAATTCCAAAGAGCCAGGAATTATTTATGCCGCTACCAGAAAAGAGGTTGATCGAATTTATAAGCTGCTGGCTGGATTGGATTATGAGATAGGAAGATACCATGCCGGTCTGACCGAAAAAGAGCGGACAGCAGTCCAGGAGGATTTTATTTATGATCAGCTTAAGATTGTAGTCGCTACAAATGCCTTTGGGATGGGAATTGATAAATCAAATGTCCGTTTTGTGATTCACTACAATATGCCCAAAAATATGGAATCCTATTATCAGGAAGCTGGCCGTGCCGGGAGAGATGGAGAGCCTGCAGACTGTATTTTACTATATGCCCCCGGTGATAAGCATATCCAGAGGTTTTTAATTGACCAGGTAGAAGCTTCTTCTGAGAGAAAAGAAGAACACTTAAAAAAACTGCAGCAGATGGTAGACTACTGTCATACAAGTAAGTGCCTGCGCTCATATATTCTTAACTACTTTGGAGATAGTCAGGCACCTGAGAGCTGCAGCAGCTGCAGTAATTGTAATGATCAGCGGGAGTTAAAAGACATTACAGTTGAGGCTCAGAAAATTTTATCCTGTGTTTATCGCCTTGATCAGCGCTGGGGAATTACTGTAACTGCCAAGGTTCTGGCCGGTTCCAAAAGTCAGAAGATTTTAGAATCTAATTTTGACCGCCTTTCAACCTATGGCATTATGCCTGATTATACAATAAAAGAGATTAAAAATTTAATTAATCTGCTGCTGGCCGATGATTATCTAAGCCAGTCAGGGGCTAAATATCCATTATTAAAACTGAATCAGAAATCATATCAGATTATGCAGGGAGAGCTTAAGGTAGAAAAAAGGATTGAAAAAGAACAAAAACAGATCAGTGAAGACAGTAAGCTGCTGCTTATCCTCAAAGATTTAAGAAAAGAAATTTCTCAGAATGAGGGTCTGCCTCCCTATATAATTTTCCACGACAGTACTTTAAAGGAGATGTGCAGGGTGCTTCCTGAAAACAGGAAAGAAATGCTTAAAGTAAGTGGGGTGGGAGAAGTTAAATTTTCCCGTTATGGGAGTAAATTTTTAGATAAAATTACTGAAAATACTGGAGGTAGTAATTAAAAATGAGCAATAAAACCAAGAAAAACATTATTTATTTTGGAGTGGGATTAATTTTGATTTTTGTGATTAGATATTTTAATCTAAACTTTCTTCCTGCAATGGTGCTGGCTTTAGCTGTCAGTGCAGCTGCCGGTTATCTTCTAAAGCAAAAATAGTTGATTAAAATATTAAAATATAAATAATAGATTCGATTGGAGCGAGAAATGAAAAAAATACAGACAATAAGAGCTAAAATTTTAAAAATATTTGCCCTAATAACATTTATAACTGCATTTTCAATTTTTGCCGGTAATACAGCAGTCGTTTATAATAATATTCAGCAGATGGTAAAAAACAATAGTGCGCAAACTGTTCAGATTGGTAGAGAGAGAATGGAGAGCTTTATTGA
>JBKHFK010000144.1:0-4841 GCA_046540295.1 Halanaerobium sp. | reverse complement strand
CATCACCATACAGGTAACCATGGTCAAATACTGAAACCTTTGCCTGATCTTCCGGTACAATCTCTCCGTTTAAATAAATATTTCTACTCACTACTTTTGTCCTCCTTAAATTTATTTGAATTTTAATAAAGCTGCCAGCTTTTTTACTATAGAAATAGCATTATATTTAAATATGTATTGGTTATAAATTATATAGTTTAATTCTTAAAATGTCAAGGTTTAGAATCAGAAAAAACTCCCACTTAAGGGAGCTTTTTTAGATATTAATTATTAAGAATTTCTTCTAATTCTTCTGGAGTTAACTCTTTAAAACTCTTATCCTTTTCTTCTTTACCTTCCCTGAGCGAGGCCATTATTTCCTCTCTGCTTTTACTTCTCTCTTCCAAATATTCAGCGATAATTTTATCTTTTTCTTTTTCTTCAGAATTATCTCCTGTAGAACTATCGCCTGTTTCCTCTTTATTTATATTACCTTCATCATCTTCAATAATTCTGGGGGTTACAAATACAACCAGCTCATTGGTTGTATCACTGCTTTCTCTGCTTTTAAAAATCTCTCCCAGAATTGGAATATCACCGAGTAGTGGTATTTTTGTAACTACTCCTTCATTATCACTCTGAATCAAACCACCTATTGCAAAAGTCTCATTGTTTTTCAACCGCAGGGTAGTCTGAACTTCTCTAGTCTTTTTATCCGGAGGAGCTGCTGAATCACCTCTAACCTCACTAAAACTGCTGACTTCTGGCATTATTTCAAGTTCTATTTCATCATTTTCTGTAATCCAGGGAGTAAATCTTAATTTTACTCCAGCTTCAGCATACTCATAGGTGTCAGTATAAGTTCCGTCATCATTTCTTTCTCTAATCTGATAGGATTCCTCATCCAGAATAGACATTGAGGCTTCTTTTCCGTTTAATGTCATCAAACTGGGTCTGGCAAGTGTCTTAGAATCAGTCTGAGTATTTAAAGCTTCAAACAAATTGGGCCAGGTCATCTCTAAGCCTTCTATCTGTCCATTGTTATCCTTAAGAAACTCTACTGTTGATAAGTTATCTGAATCAACTCCCAGTTCTTTTGCCAGATCAGTAGTGATCTCTTCTACTCTTATTTCCACAAGAACCTGTTCTGCTGGATTATTAATTTCTTTAATAAAATCCTCCACATTATCAAGTTTATTTTTGGGTCCCTGCATAACAACTTCTTTTCTTTTATCACTATAATAATACTGCATATCAGAATAAAACTCTTCCAGAATTTCATCTAATTCTTCTCTATCAACATGATCAACTCTGATATTTCTGGTTTCAGCTTCCAGACTCTGATCATAAGTTTCTATCATTGATAGTGCTTCTGCCACATTTTCTTCTCTACCGCTGATGGTTATGGTTTCTGTAAGAGAGTTTTTCTTAATCTCAATTTCAGAAAATACCTGCTCTATTTTTTCTTCCAGATCATCGAGTTCAGCATTTAAAACTTTATAGCTCTCACTGACTCTGTCTTCTTCCTGCTCTTCCTCTTCTGATTTTTCTTCATCCTTTTTTTCTCTTTCTTCCTGTAAAGATTTTGAGCTGTCTAATCTGCTGACCATCTCTTTTATTTCTGCGACATTTTCTTCTTCTCCTTTTATAATAAACTGCTGTCTGGGAGTATCAGTAGTAATTTGAGTCTCCGGAAAAATTTCTTTAACTATAGTAGCTATATTGTCGAAATCTCCGGAAGAAATTTCAACATATTCTGTTACAATATTTTCATAAATACTCTCAATTCTATCTGGCGAAGCAATTACTACTGTGTCTTCATCCCATTCATAATCCAAATCTCTAGATTGAGTAATTAATTCAATTGCTTTTTCGAAAGTTATATCCTTAAGATGGATTGTTATGTCTCCACTTACATCATTAGCCGCAATTAAGTTAACATCCGCTGCTTCAGCTATTGTTCTGAAGACATCAACAACATCCGTATTTTTAAAGTTCATATCTTCTATTTTATCCTGAGGTCCTGCCATAACCCCCACGGAAAAAACTAAAATTAAAGTTAAAGTTAAAATTAAAATTCTCTTTTTATATCTCATCTATTTCCCCTCCAATCTTTAACCGAAGTTTAAATCCGCGGTTTTCTACTACTATACTATTTTTTTCAATTGAAGTTATCCTGTAACCTTCTTTTTCATAACTTCCGCGGACAAATTCAACATTGTCTCCGGTATTTAGCAGTGCAACTTTTTCTCTATTACTGCTGATAATCCCATTTAAAGTAAATGGAAGTTCGGTTTTAATATCTTCAATACTTAAGGCAGCTGAGTCTGAATTCTGATTTTGATCATCATCAGCTTCTGATTCTTCCCCTTCTCCATCTTCAGCTTCACTTTCTGCAGGCTCAGTATATTCTTCAAAAGGATTTCTAAAATTTTTTCCACTATAAAGATCCTGATTATTATTTTCAGCTGAGATAGGAAAATTAATTATGAAAATAAAAATTGCTATCAGTATAATAAGTAAAAATTTATTCTTCATCTATCTCAGCTCCCTTCTCTAAAAGTTCTTCCTCTACCAGGCGGTCGTGATATAAAACAGTCATTGATAATAAAACTCCACCTTCATTGCGGCTGATATTGACATCTCTAAATTCAAACCAGTAATTCCAGTCCTTAAAATCTTCTAATAAATTGCTGGCTTCTCTAAAATCACCACCAATATTAACTGACATTGAAATATTATCCTCATTTTCTTTTGGTCTAAATAAACTTAATTCTAAATTATTATCTCTGGCAGCTTCTCGAAAATCAATTAAAAGATCAATAGGGTCTTTATTTATGTACTCACCTCTGCTTTCTAAATCGGATATTATCTTAGTATATTCTTCTTTAATCTCTGGCAGTCTTTTGGAAAAAGACTTTGCAGTGTCCAGACGATTTTGCCTGTTATTCCTCTCATTTTCTAAAACACCAATTTCTGCTTTTAGCGGCTCATAAAAATAAACATAATAGACTGCTGAGAAGGCAGTAACAAATGCTAATACTAATAAAATTTTCTCTCTTTTACTCAGATTTTTAAACATCTCACCTTCCCTCCCTATCAGTTAAGTCAGCAGTAATTATAAAATTTACTTCTTCCTGTTTTTCTAAAGTATCCAATCTTACATCTGAAAAATATGGAGAATCAATTAAGTCCTGTCTAAACTCCTGGAGTTCTTCTCCCACTCTGGTCCGCCCCCTAATATTCAGCGATTCCTGTTTTAAAGAAAAATTATCGATTACTCCTCTTAAAGGTGTTATATAACCCAGTACTTCAATCGGTCCATCCCAGTTATAACCGGGAACAGAGGGAGTTTCTTTAAGTGTTTCAACAATTTCTTCGTATTCTTTAAACTCCTCTTCCCTGGGAAGATAGACTTCTAACTGATCGTCAAGATGATCAACTTCTGACTGAATAAAATTTCTTTCAGTAATTAAAGAATAGTGAATAATTCCAGACATCATCACTGGAATTAAAACTGCTAAAAGAAGAAAAACTCCAAAAAAATCAAATTTAATTGACTTTTTTTCTTTTTTAATCAGATTAATTCTCATCTGCCATCACCTCACTCAATCCAAGACCGACAGCAACTGAAAAGTCATTTTTATATTCTTCATTAACTAGCTTATTAGCAGAATCATAGTTTGTATTTTTAAAAGGATCTATTTTAAAAATTTCCTTATTCAGATCCTCAGCCAGCAGTTCTTTTAAACCCTTAAGTCTGGCTCCCCCGCCGGTAATAAAGACTTTAGATATCTCTTTATTATTATTCCTTGTAGAAAAATAATCAAAAGAACGTATTATTTCTGTTGAAAGAGTTGAAGCCAGGGCATTTAATCTATTATCCTCACCAAGAGCCATATCCAGTTCTACAGTATCCAGAACTTCCTGCTGACTATCTTTTTCTGTTTTATCGGCAGCTAAACCTTCTTTGATTTTTCTGGCTTCAGCTGTCTGATATTCCTCTCCCTGGATCTCCATTAAAGTATTAGTAAATTGATCACCACCGGTATCAACTGTTCTGGATAAAAAGATATCATTTTTACTGGCGATCGTAACCTGGGCGGCCGAAAAACCAATATCAATTACTGCCACTATATTATCACACTGATTCTGATAATCAAGGAGAGAAATCAGAGCCATCGGCTGAATATTAACAACTGAAACTTCCAGATCATTTCTCTCAAAAGGAGACAGAAAACTATCAATTATATTCTTTTTTACAGCTGAAATTAAATACTTAACTTTTTCTTCTCCCTCTTCAACTTTAAAAAAATCAATAGCAGCATTCTCAACTGGATAGGGAATCTGCTCATCGGCCTCCCACTTAAGTGCCTCTTTGATTTCCTTTTTCTCCATCTTTGGTATTTCAATATTACGAATTAAAAGCTCATTGCTGGGAACTGCAGTAATTATATAATCAGTTCTTTTTTTAAACTGATCAAAAATATTTTTAATTTCCGCAGCCAGCAGTAATTCATCTTTAATTATTCCATCGATAATTGTACCCCGCGGCAGTTTCTGCCTCTTTGTATCCAGAATTTTAAAACTCTTAGTTCCCTTTTTTTTAATCTGAACCGCTTTAAGTGCATAACTGCCAATATCGATACAGGTATAAATATTATTTTTAAAAAACATGTGACCCCACCTCATCTACAAAAATTATAATTCTGTCCATTCAACCAACTCAGTAACACCGGTTATTTTAGAGTATTCATCACCCTCAAATTTTAATTCCCAGTCCATAAATTTTTCGATAAAACCAGGTTCGTAAATTATATTTTCAGATGAAGCATCTGAGTTGATTAGGCTTAAATCTCCGC
>JBKHFK010000143.1:0-4851 GCA_046540295.1 Halanaerobium sp. | reverse complement strand
GCTTACAGCATTTACTATCAAAAAACTAAAAATAATAATAATTACAAAAAAGTTAAAAAGATTATTTTAAATCATAATTTAGAAAAGTTATTAATTGTAATTCTAGCAGTTAGTACAGTCAGTCTGATTGAAATAAATAATATTCCAATCATTCTTGCTGCTACTACAGCCTATTATTTATTATCAGCCTATATAAATACCTTTCAGAGAATATAATATAGTGAAATAAATATCTTGTACCCGGTGCAAAACAGCTGTTTTGCACCGGGTACCAACTAGTTATGCACTTTTTACTTCAGCCAGTTCTTCACTGATCCGGGATAAATTCTTACCATAACGAAGATCATCTCTGAGATCTGTTAATACTTTATCTAAAACTTTTAATTCCTTCATTAATTCTTTTTCCTCAGCTGTAGTTTCAATAATATCTTTAATGCCACCATTATTAATAATAATCCTCTTATCTCCCATTAAGGCCAGAATTGGATCATGTGTAGCCATCAGCACAATTTTTTCTTCTCCTACCAGCAGTTCAAGCGCTTTTTCGCGATCTATACCGGCATTTTCAATCTCATCAATCAAAATAATTGGAGATGAACTTAAAATTGCAGTATCAGCAATCATTAAGGCCCGCGACTGGCCGCCACTTAAGCTTGTTATCTGGGCTTTTTGACCGAACTTTTCTCCGGCCAGCTGATTGGCCTCATTAAAAATTCTTTCTACAACCTCTTCCTGATTATCAATTAAGCGGCTCTCTGCATGCAGATTTAAAAATTCGATAACCGAAAGATCCATCACAAAATTCATATTCTGTGACAACTGGGCCACCAGCTTTTTACCACCTGTAAAGCGCCATTTTTTATCCGGCACCTCATCATTAACCAGGATTTTTCTTTCAGTAGGAGTATCCCCCTGAGCAGTCCATTCAATATCAGCCAGCAGCCTGCTTTTACCGGAGCCAGTTGGCCCCACAATGGAAATAATTTCTCCACTGTGAATATCAAGTTTCTCATAATTTTCTTTTTCGCCGTCCTTATTATTTCCGGCAAGAATTGACAGTTTGGCTACTACTGAATCATTTTCTCCCAAAAATTCCTGCATATTTCTAATATGAGAACTTAAGCTGTCAGCAAACTGATCCAGATTAAAAACAACATCTTCCATTTCTTCAACAGTTAGTTCTTCAAAAATCTCTCTCAGTGTTTTATCCTGATTATCTGCTGCCAGTTTCTGATCCTCAAAAAAACTTTCAGTATATGGATACTCTTCTATAATTTCATTGATGCTTGATTTTTTTAGTTTATCTTTACTGATCATTATTCATCACCCAGTTCTATTTTTCTGACATTACCTAACTGATGTTCCTTTCCAATTCTGGTTTCACCAAGACAGTACGAACACATTGCAGAAGGCATAGAAAATCTCAATTTTTTACCGGTTACTGTCTCTATATGATCTTCCTCATCAAATAGCAGAGTTGAAAACTCATAGGCTCCCTGACCGGTAAGACCATTAACATTCATTACCATTGCATCAGGATTAACCGTACTGACCCGGGAGGCAAAAACTTCTCTTTCCGCCTGAGAAACGATATCTCCCTTAGTAATAACTACAATATCTGCAGTTTTCAACATCGGGCCAATTTTTTTTGGAGTATTAATTCCACTTAAATTATCTATAACACAGATTGCCTTAATATCCTTAATATACGGGGAACAGCGGTTGCATAAACCTGCACTTTCTGTGATTAAAAGATCTAAATCTCTTTCTCTTCCCCACTGTACAACCTCTTCGATATTGCTGACAAAGTAATGGTCAGGACAGAGTGAGCCCGATAAACCTTTTTTGACCGGTACACCTGCCTTACGGTATAGTTCATCATCATCTGTATATAAACAGTCAAATTTAACTACTCCAACTTTTAATCCCTGCTGCTGAATTGCCTCAATTGTTTTAAGAATTACAGCAGTCTTACCGGAAGAAGGAGGACCCGAAAAAGTCACTAAATTCATACAGCAGCCACCTCCACAGCCTTGTTAAATTCGGCTTCTAAATCTCTTAATAATTCGCCCGGGTTTTCTCCCCGCAGGAAATCCCAGCCAGGCCACATAAACTGAGCGTTTTCCGGTAAGCCATTCTCAACTTCCGGCAGAACGCTTGGAAATAATCCCTGTTCAGCCAGTATCTTACCCATTTTTTCTGATGCCATTAAGTCAATTAAAGGCTGCATCTGTTTATTTTTTTCTTTTTTAGTTAACATAAAGATGGGAGAAACAATTGCTCCATCTTCCGGCCAGACAAATTCCATGTGAGGAAAGCGCTTCGCCATTCTGGTAAAGAAGTAAGGCATGATTGTAATTGCCGGCTGATCATCTGCTTTACGCCCACCCTCTTTTACCATCTGGGATGGGTGAAGTGCTTTTTTCATGGAGCGGCCTAAATTCTGCACTCCTTCTCTGCCATATGCCTTATAGATATTCAGTAAAATTGCATTAAAAAGATCAAAGTCACTTACCGGAAGACTGACACTGTTGGCAAATTCTTCACTCAGAATTTCTTCCCAGCTCCCGGGAACCTCTCTCCCATCCAATTCTTCTTTATTGACTAAAAATACTGCCGGCACAATACTTAATACTGAATAGTCTCCTTCAGGATCTAATAAATCAACACCGGCATTAGTAAAATCTTCGTTTAATTCTTTAATTCCGGTCGCATCCTTAAAAACATCCTGACGGCGGAAGCGGTCCATTAAATCTTTATCAAAGAAAAGATCAAATCCGGCAGAAATGAAAATATCCGAAAGTTCATCAGGAGAAGTAATCTGATCAAAACCATCCTGCAGCCACTCAAGTCCCTGAGAGGCTGATTTAAGATCAAGCTCCACCTCATAGTCAAGGTCAGCTGTTATTTTTTCTAACTCCTCAGTCATTGGAATTTTAACCGGACAGGGTAAAGAACCTGAGACTTTAATTTTTTCTCCACTCAATTCTTTAACATTCTTCTTTTTTATTTCTGCTTCCATTAACTCTACAAGTTTTTCTAAATCCAGACCCTTAAGACCTGCAGCCTGTTTTAAAGTAATCTGTTTACCAAAACTTTTCCGCTTAGCCTGATCATCCAATTGACTAAAACCTTTATTAACCAGAATTGAAATTACTGCTGGATATTCTTCAGTTATCTCAAATAAATTTTTATTAACATTAATTTTTCTCTCCATTTTTATAAACACTCCTTTTATTGGTACCGGGTACCTGTAAATTATTCCCAGGTAACCGGTACTCATATGTTTTAGCGACTATTTAAAGTTTAGCATTTTACTCATCTTTATTCTGTGACATAACTCACGCAAATAAACTTTTTTAAATCCTGATTTTTGATAAAATATCTACCCACCGTATTAAAATTTTATCATTAAAATATAATTAATTCTGCTTTTTATGTCACATAAATATTTATTATTGAATTTAAAGTTGAGTAATTCACTTGATTTTTGTTGAGAAATTGCTTATCATTACAGATAGAGAATATAATAGAGGTGAAAAACATGAGTGTAGTTAAAGAAATACCTTTTTTTAGTTTACTGAGCGAAAAGGAACTGAATTTGATCGATGAAATTGCCAGTGAATCAGAATACAAAAAAGGAGAATACATCTTTTTTGAAGGTGAAGCAGGAGATAAATTTTTTATTATTAAAGACGGTCAGGTTAAACTAACCAAAATGATAAAAAATGGTGATGAGCAAATTTTAAATATTTTTAGTGACCATGATATTATTGCCGAAATTGTTGCTTTTGATAAAGGAAATTATCCGGCCTCAGCTGTTACTATGACAGATACTGAAGTAATCGTTTTTGATCAATCAGAATTAGAAAACCTCATTTTAAAACATCCCTCAATCGGTGTTAAACTGCTTAGAGAAATGAGCGGCCGTCTGCGCCGGGCACAGCAGAATGTTAGAGATCTGGCTTTAAAAAACAGTTCTGCCAGAGTTGCCGGACTTTTAATCTTTCTGGCTGAAAAATATGGGAAAAAGAAAAAAGATAAGGTAGTTTTAGATATTTCCTTAACTCAGCAGGAATTAGCCAGTATGATCGGCAGCAGTCGGGAAACTGTATCCCGGGTTTTAGGACAGTTTGAGAGTAAAGATCTGATTAAAACTTCCCGCAAAAAAATAATTATTTATAAACTGGATAAAATTAAAAATTATACTTAAATAGAAGCTTGATTATATGTATCGAAAATAATTAAAAAAATTTGTTCTGGAATGAAAAAAGGTCCTGAGTGTTTTTTAACTACTCAGGACCTTTTATATATCATAAAATAATAGCTATTTACTTTGATAGGCTTTTTTAGATTTTTCAATGACCGCAAGAGCTTCTTCTACACCTGCCCAGCCAAGTGTATTTACTTTTTTTTCTTCTAAATTTTTATAAACGGAAAAGAAATGCTCATATTCCTTAAGCAGATGTTCTTCCAGATCATAAAGGGTATTTGTATTTTTAAAACGCGGGTCATGCTCCGGAACTGTAAATATTTTTTCATCTCTACCCTTTTCATCTTCCATAATAAACATTCCGATTACTCTTGCTGTAATTATACAGCCTGGAAAAGTCGGAAATGTAGTTAAGACCATTGCATCAAGTGGATCACCATCATCAGCTAAAGTTTCTTCTAAATAACCATAATCTGCCGGATAATAAACCGGTGAATACATAACCCGATCCAGTCTAAACTTCCCTTTTTCTTTATCATATTCATACTTATTGTTGCTGCCTTTTGGTATTTCCACAAAAACATCAATTAAATTATCACTCATTTTTTATTCCCCCCAATTATACCAGTATTAAAATA
>JBKHFK010000142.1:0-4859 GCA_046540295.1 Halanaerobium sp. | reverse complement strand
CAGAATATGAAAACCAAATATTATTAATAAGAGAGGCCAGTAACTCCGTAAAAAAAAGAAAATATTAAAATTATATTCTCCCAGAGTATCCCCCAGAAATATAATCCCTGCAAAAATTAAAATTACTGCAATAAGACTGCGATCTCTGTTATCTGTCATTATCATCACCCTTTAGCATTAAAACACCTGCGGCAACTAAAATTAAAGGCCAGTACTTTTCCCAGTAGAGGTCTGGAATCCAGATATCTATCAAAAAGATTGAGCCCACTAAAATCATAATTACAGCAAAAAGTTTACGCCGATTATTATTATTTTTAGAGTTTTGCTCCTGATACTGCTGATAATACTCTTTTTCCTTTCTCTTTCTGCTATCATATTCTTTATTTTTCTGTTCTTCACTCTCTGTTCGCGATTCCTGGTCCTGGTCTAAATTATCAGTATTTTTAATATCCTCTATATAGTAATCATCAGGCATTCTATATTCATTTTTAACAGGTTCCTCAGACATAACAAGCCAGGCAATTATATAAGCAATTAAGCCCACTCCCTGAAAGAGGAAGATAAATAAAACTGCAAGTCTAACTAAAGAGGAATCAACATTAAAATAATCTGCAAGTCCTCCACAGACTCCGGCGATCATCCGGTCATCACGAGAACGATATAACTTTTTTGACATTTTAAATCTTCCTTTCTGTTTAAAATTAACTAAAAGTTAGAACTTAATCTAAATGCAATATTTTAAAGATTTATTACTGATTATAGTATCGCAGATTTTAAAGCACTTGTCAAAGAAAAAGCCGGGTTCAATACCCGACTCTTAAGTAAACTCTATTCATTTTAATAAATCTAATTTAAGAATAATCTTTTCTGTTTTTACAGTTTAACCGGCAAGTTCTGCAGAAAATTGTTCATTATATAACTGCGCATATTCTCCATCATTTTTGATTAATTCTTCGTGTCTCCCCCGTTCAACAATTCCCTTATCAGTAAGTACAATAATCTGATCTGCATTGATTACTGTAGAAAGGCGGTGAGCAATTACCAGGGTTGTCCTGCCTTCAGCCAGTTTTTCTAAGGATTCCTGAATAATTTTTTCACTCCTATTATCAAGAGAAGAAGTTGCCTCATCTAAAATTAATATAGGAGGATTCTTTAAGAAAGAGCGGGCAATAGAAATTCGCTGTTTCTGTCCACCGGAAAGTTTTACTCCTCTTTCGCCAATATCGGTATCATAGCCCTCACTTAAATTTAAAATGAAGTCGTGAGCATTAGCTTTTTCTGCAGCTTCTATTATTTCTGCATCAGAAGCATTTGCTGTACCATAGGCAATGTTTTCCCTAACAGTGCCATTAAAAAGGAAAACATCCTGCTGTACTATCCCAATATTGCGGCGCAGAGACTCTAAACTGACATCTTTAATATCCACATTATCAATAGAAAGTCTGCCGCTGTCAATTTCATAAAATCGTGGCAAAAGCTTGGTCAGAGTGGACTTTCCTGCTCCTGAAGGCCCGACAAAAGCCACTGTTTTACCGGGTTCAATATCAATATTGATATTGCTCAAAACTTTATCGTGATTATCATAACCAAAGGTTACATTTTCATATTTAATTAAACCTTCAACATCTCTTAATTCCTGAGCATCAGGTCGATCAACTATCTCCGGATCAACCTCTAAGAGCTCTTTAAAGCGGCTGAAACCTGACATTCCCCGCTGCAGCTGCTCATTAAAGTTAACCAGTCTGCGGATGGGATTCATAAACATATCCACATAAAATAAGAAGGCCACCATCTGTCCGGCTGTTAGAGAGCCGTTATAAATAAAATAACCACCCGCAGCCAGAGTACTTAAACGAATTAAATTAATAAATAAATTCATTCCCGAATGGAACTGGGCCATATTTTTCATTGCCCATTCCCGTGAGCGCCGATAATTGTGGTTTCCCTCACAGAATTTTTCATTTTCATAATCTTCATTGGTAAAAGACTTAACTACTCTAATTCCACTTAAACTGTCTTCGACTATTGTGTTTACCTCAGCCATTTTTTCTCGAATAACTTTAAAGGCATGATACATTTTTTCTCCCAGCTTTTTCGAGAAAAAGAACATAATTGGTATGAGGGCAAAGGTAACTAAAGCCAGCTGCCAGTGCATCCTGAGTAAAATAACCAGAGAACCAATTAAAAGCATTGAAGAAATAAGTACATCCTCAGGACCGTGGTGGGCTAGTTCAGATATATTATTTAAATCATTAATAACCCTGGACATTAAATAACCCACTTTATTATTATCATAAAATTTAAACGATAATTTTTGCAGATGAGTAAAAAGATCCGAGCGCATATCTGTTTCCATCCTGATTCCAACTACATGACCCCAGTAGTGAACTATATATTGAAAAACAAAACGCAGTATATAAATAATTAATAAAATTACTGAAATCCGGACCATCATATTCAAATTTCTGGCCGGAAAATGTTCATCTATCAGCTGCTGAATAAACATTGGGTAAATTAAATCCAGACCTGACATTAGTACAGCACAGCTGAGTTCTGCTGTGAATAATTTCCAGTGATTTTTGTAATAACTTAAAAATTTTTTCAGCATAAATAAAGCTCCCCTTTTTTATTTACTAATTAGAAATTTTATCACAGCCGCAGACCGATTGCAATGGAATTTTTTTAAGCATTAAAAAAAGATACACCCTAATTAAAAGAGTGTATCTTACAGTATTTTTAAAATCAAAAAATCATTTTAAAATAGTTCTAGTTGAAATCTATCTAATAATTATTTTTACTCAAGTTCAGTCCATTCGCCTGTTTTCATGTAAACTGTCCGCTCACAAATATTTGTTGAGTGATCCCCAATTCTCTCTAAAAACCGGCTGATAAACATTAATGAGGTTCCCTGTTCAATAGTGGCACAGTCATTTTCCATAACAGTTAATAGTTCAGAGTTAATCTGTTTATCCAGCTTATTAACTTTTTCATCTCGAGCTGCAACTTTTTTTGCCTTTTCAATATCCATATCAACAAAAGCCTCCAGACTCTTTCTCAACTGCTGGACAACTATATCTCTCATTCCAGGCAGATCCTGCATTTCTTTGATCAGCGGCTGATCTCCAATATCTTTAACCCTGTGTGCAATATTTGAAGCATTATCTCCAATTCTCTCTAAATCAGTTACCAGCTTTGAAATTACAATAATTTTTCTGAGATCAATTGCCACCGGCTGCTGCAGAGCAATTAAGCGGGTACATTTTTCTTCTATTTCAAGTTCATAATCATCTATAATATCATCTTCTTTTATTATCTGATCAGCAAGCTCAAGGTCTTTGTTCATTAATGCTTCAATACTTTTGCTTATACTTTCTCCAACTATACTTCCCATCTTTAACATTTCATTTTCTAATTCTTTAAGTTCTGTATGAAAACTTTTACGAGAATCTTTCATTTTTATAATTCCTCCTCAAGTTTATCAATTACTGAGTTTTGAAATTTCTAATATCCTTATAAATCTTTTGGGGTTAACTTTTAACCAAAACGGCCTGTGACATAATCTTCAGTTCTCTGATCAGCAGGGTTTTCAAATATCTTATCAGTTTTATCAAATTCTACCAGCTCCCCCATTAAGAAAAATCCGGTCATATCGGAAACACGAGCTGCCTGCTGCATACTGTGAGTTACTATTACAATACTGTATTCTGTTTTTAATTCTTCGATTAAGTCTTCAATTTTAGCTGTAGCCACCGGATCTAAAGCTGATGCAGGTTCATCCATCAAAAGCACTTCCGGATTTACTGCCAGGGCCCGAGCAATACATAAACGCTGCTGCTGCCCCCCCGAAAGACTAAGGGCTGACTTATCTAGATTGTCTTTCACTTCTTCAAAAAGAGCTGCACTTTTTAAACTTTTGACTACAATTTCTTCCAATTTTGCTTTATCCTTAAAACCATGAATTCGGGGTCCATAAGCTACATTTTCAAAAACTGATTTAGGGAAAGGATTGGGCTGCTGAAAAACCATCCCCACTTTTTTACGGAGCTCTACCACATCAACATTTTCCTGATAAATATTTTCCCCGTCAAATAAAATCTCTCCTTCAACTCTTGCCCCCTTAATTAAATCATTCATCCTATTGAGCGTTCTTAGAAATGTTGATTTTCCACAGCCGGAAGGACCAATCGAAGCTGTTACTTTATTTTTTCCGATATTCATATTTATATTTTCCAGTGCCTGAAAATCATCATAGAAAAAATCAAGATTTTTAATTTCAATGATATTTCTTGCTGACATTAACTTACCTCCTGTTTTAATACCCTATTTTCTAAATTTATTATATTTTAATTAGTTAAAATTTTCAATAGTAATAATATCGGCTCAATTTATTGCTGTTTTTGGACTACTGAAAACCTAAATCTTAAATCTGTCAACCGAATCAGATAGTTCTGAAGCCATCTGTGAAAGTTCTTTGGAAGCAGATAAAATTTCTCGATGAGCTGTATTTTGTTCCTGAGTGGAAGCTGCAACCTCTTCAGCATTTGCAGCCGCATCCCTGCTGGAAGAAGCTATTTTTTTAATGGATTTTTCAACATCTCCACTATGCTCAGTCATTTCCACAGATTTATTTTTAATTGACTTAATAATCTCTTTCAAATTTTCGGCGGCATCTTCTATTTTCAAAAAGGTTTTAGCATTCTTCTCAATTGATTCTACACTTGAATCTACAACCTCTTTTGTTTGATCCATATTTTTTACTGACTTACTAACCTCAGCCTGAATTTCTTCAATTAACCCTGCTATATTATCTGCTGCTTTGTTTGATTCTTCTGCCAGGTCTCTAATTTCATCTGCTACTA
>JBKHFK010000141.1:0-4889 GCA_046540295.1 Halanaerobium sp. | reverse complement strand
GCTCTCTGGGAGTAGACATCATGCCCCGCCAGCCTGTGGTTGGAATTTTTGACATGTAGCCAATATTATTCATCCAACCCAGCCAGATCTGGCGCTCATCAGGTAGATTGGACCAGCTCTGCAGGGCATAAATATCCTGACCGTAATCTACAAGAAAGCTTCTGTCATAATCGCTTCTAAACTCTTTACCATCAAATTCTCCGATAAAATACTGAACTCCAACTCCAGATTCCCCCCCCTGGATATCTCCCACTTCCAATACCCATTTTTCTTTGACAGAACTGGGATTGGAAGCTGCAGAATTTTCTACAGGCAATTTAATCAAGTCCGGACATTCCCAGGTATCAGCATGAATACCAATATTTTTACCAAATTCACTTAAATAATTCCAGTCTTTTAAATTGGAAGAGTTATAGAAACGAACCCGATCAGCACAGGCAACAATCATTACCCATTTTTGAGTCTCCTCGTGCCAGAAAACCTTGGGGTCTCTAAAATCTGCAACACCATAATTTTTGATCACCGGGTTCCCCTCATATTTAGTCCAGCTGCGTCCATTATCTTTACTAAAAGCAATTGCCTGCTGCTGTAATGCTCCTTCTTCCTGCACAAGATGGGTGGTATAAACTGCTACCAGACCTTCTCCACCATCGAAAAATCCTGTCGTATCATTTTTATCTACTACTGCGGAACCGGAAAAAATCATTCCCAGCTTTTGATCAGGCTTTAAGGCAATGGGAAGATGCTCCCAGTGAACTAAATCTTTACTGACAGCATGTCCCCAGTGCATTGGTCCCCAGACAACATCATCTGGATTATATTGATAAAAAAGATGATATTCTCCCTGATAATATACCAGTCCATTCGGATCATTTGACCAATTTTTTTTAGGTGAAAAATGGTACTGTGGCCTGTACTTCTCCTTATATAAATTATTTACTACCATTATCCTGCCTCCTACAAAGTTTAAAACTTAAATTTGCTTATTAGATTATTAACTTTATTCCCAGACCTTTTATACATAACCACTAATTATTATAATGCTTAGACTATAATAAATAAAGTTTTATCCAATTTATCATTGCAATTTAAGAATTTATTTAATTCCACTCCTGGCTACAGTATTCACATAAGTATCCTGTAAATAGAGGAATAATAATAAAACGGGAATTGTAATCATTGCTGCGAAAGCCATAATATCTCCCCAGTTACGAGGATACTGGCCAAAGAAAACTTCCATCGCTACTGTTAAAGGTCTGTATTCCGGACCCCTGGTTACCATTAATGGCCAGAGGAATGATCCCCACTGCATTAAAAAATGCAGAATTGCCACACTGGACAAGATCGGCTTTGATAATGGTAGAGCTATTCGCCAGTAAATTCCAAACCAGTTGGCACCATCAATAATTGCTGCTTCTTCCAGTTCACTTGGGAAATTCTTAAAAAACTGAAATAAGAGAAAAATATAAAGTGGATTTGCTATAAAAGGTATGATTTGCACATGATAGCTGTCCAACCAGCCAAGTCGATTTGTTATCAAAAGTAAAGGAACTGCAATTGCTTCAAAAGGAATAATCATTAAAGCAACCACTCCAGAAACTATCAGCGCTCTTCCCTTCCAGCGCAAACGGGCCAGAGCAAAAGCCATCATACTGTTTGTCAGTAATCCGATAATAATTGTGGTACTTACTATAAAAGTTGAGTTAAATAGAAATCTGGCAAAAGGCATCCTCTCAAAAACATCAAAAAAGTTTTTTAAACTAATCTGTCCTGGGAAAAAAGCTCTGACTGAAGCCATATTTCTTAAAATTGATGTTTCATCAGGATTTAAAGATACCGAAATCATATAAAACAGGGGGAAAATAAAGAAAATACTTAAAATAAGCATTATAATATAGGCTAAAATTTTTCGATTCTGCTTATATTTCATTATTATACCTCCTCTTCTTTATCATTAAGTACAAATCTCTGAAAAATAGAAATAACTAAAATAATTAAAAAGAAGACAACTGTTAGTGCAGAAGAATAACCAATATTAAGCCGCTTAAAAGCTGTATTATAAATATGCAGCATTGCAGTATAAGTTGAATTTTGAGGTCCTCCACCTGTCATTACATAGACCTGGGTAAATAATCTAAAGGCCAGTATTGTTGTGGAAATAATAACAAAAGTTGTTGTATTTTTTAACTGAGGTAAGGTAATATACAAAAACTGCTGCCAGGTATTAGCACCATCGATATCGGCTGCTTCATAAAAAGAAGCAGGAATTTCCTGAAGAGCTGCTAAAAAGATCAGCATCTGAAAACCTACACCCTGCCAGATTGACATTAACATAATTGAGGGAAAGGCTGTGGTAGTATTATTTAGAAAGTCAATTCCATCCCAGATGCCAAAAGTAATAGTGGACAAAAAACCGTTGATCAGTCCATCAGGATGATATAAAAAACTCCAGATAACTGAAACTACAACCATGGTAGTTACAGTGGGTATGAAAAATATTGCTCTAAAAATTTTATTCCCCTTAACTTTGATATTAACTAAAATTGCCAGGGCCAGTGCTAAAGTTGTCTGCAGCGGTACAACCACCAGTACAAATATCGCGTTATTGGTCAGCCCCTTTTTAAAAAGATTATCCCCAAGGAGTCTCAAATAATTTGCCATACCTACAAATTGAGTTCCCCTCGGATTTTCAATTAAACGCTGATTGGTAAAAGAAAGTCCAAAGGCCATCAAAAAAGGTAAAACCATAAAAATTAATAATAGAATTGATGCCGGCAGCATAAATGTAGTTATCGATTTTTTATCATTTCTCAGCATAATATCCTCCTTTCATTCTAAAACATGAGTTGAAAAATCATATTAAAATTGAACCGGGAGTATTAATCTCCCGGCTCCTTATTATTAATGAAATTCTATTATTAGTTGATTCCTAGATACTGAAATTCCTCATCAATTTCCCGAGCTGCATTATTTAGTTCTTCTTCTACATCCCCTCCACTGACAAAATTTTCGACAGCGGTAGTAAAGGCATCAGTAATTACTGGATAAGCAGGTGTAACAGGTCTGGGAACTGCAATAGTTTCGAGCTGCTCAACAAATAGATCCAGATCTCCTCCCTCTTTATATGGTTCAGATAATTCAACTGCAGACGATCTTGCTGGTACTGCACCATTAGCGTCTGTCATCTGCACAATATTTTCTGGATCCAGCACAAATTCTAAGAACTTCCAGGCTGCTTCTGGATTTTCTGAGTTATTAGTAATACTCCAGGCCCAGGAACCCATACCAGTAGCCTGTTTTTCAAACTCAGGTGCAGGTAATAAGACTAAATCATCCCCTAAGGCTTCTTTGTAAGGGTTATAGTTCCAGTGTCCGGTCCAGGATAAAGCAGCTTCTTCATTGATAAACTCAGTATCTCCTGGAGGATTCTCATTTGCATAACCATTTTCAAATAGTGATTTAAACCACTCACCAGCTTCAATTGCTTTTTCTCCATTTAAAGTTCCTTCAGCCTGTTTGGCTTCTCGATCAATTAAATCAGCACCAAAAGCCTGGAAAAATGGAGAAAATCCATAGGTATACCATTCACCAACATCAAACATTTTAAAGTCAAGAGCATATTTTACATCTTCAAGATCCTGTAAGTCTTCTACAATCTGCATAAACTCATCATAGGTCCAGGCGTCTTCAACAGAAGTTGGAATTCTGGCGTCAACGGCTTCTAAATATTTTTTATTTCCCCAGAATGAAAGACCTGAGTCAAAAGCACCAAGCGCATAAACATGGTCATTATAAGTTCCCTGAGACATTATTGAAGGCAGGAAATCTTCTTTCATTTCCTCTGACATAAAATCTTCCAGTGGATGTAAAAATCCAGACCAGGCATAGTTGGCAACATAGGGTCCATCCAGATCAAGTACATCTGGTAAATCTCCGGCTACCGATGCAGACTGAACCTGCTCATTATAACTACCTTCTGGGAGCTCAACTAACTTAACCTGAACCTCATCCTGCATTTCATTAAATCTCTCAACCTGATCCTGAGTCACTTCTCTCTCTGCACCTCTACCGGAATGATACCAGACTTCAATTTCTGTCTGAGCCATTACTCCTGCAGAAACCATTAAAATCAAAACAAATGTCAGAGCTAAAACCAGTCTTTTACTCATTGTTGTGGGCTATTTAGCCCATCCCCCCTTTTTTGTTTTTTGACGCTATTTTACTCGAAAAACCTCAGACAGTCCGTATTCACCTCCCCATAGTGATTCAATTTATAAAATTTGATAATCATTGATTAACCAGAATTCTGTTCTGTAAACAACTTTTTAAAATTCTATGAAAATATTGTTCCAAAATTCGAAATATTAAATTTTTTACAATAACAAAAATTCCCATGATAATTAAAGCCTTCAGAGTTCATTAGCTCAATTTATTCTATTTTTTTAACTGTCTCACGTTCAACTAATTCAAAATCTATTTTTTTGCATTCAGCCTTAACCTCTTTATTTTTAATTTTTGCCAGCAGAACCTCCACTACTTTTCTTCCCAGCTCGACATAATCAACCCTGATTGTTGTTATTTTAGGCCTGACTACAGTAGCCAGCTCAATATCATCAAAACCAATAATTGAAATATCTTCCGGAACTTTTAATCCATTGTCAATACAGCAGTCTAAGGCTCCAATGGCAATTCTATCAGAAGCTGCAAATAAAGCAGTCGGCAGCTCATCAACCTGATTAATCAATTCCTGCATTTTTTGATAACCGGAATCTATACTAAAATCTACTTCTCTTACATAATCACAATTTTCTTTAATTCCAGCAGACTTTAACGCTTTTTTGAAACCAAGATACCTTTCTTTACCAGAAGATTGACCATAAAAAGGTCCG
>JBKHFK010000140.1:0-4911 GCA_046540295.1 Halanaerobium sp. | reverse complement strand
GCCGCTATGATAATAAAAATGACTATCTAAATGATTTATATTCTTCACTGGAAAACAAAAAAGACAAAATTGATAATCGAATCTGGCAGTCACTCACAGATCATTTATAATATTTTCAGCTTTCCTTTAAGGAGCCGGCCGATTTTGAAAGGCTGCGCAAAAGATTATTAAACAAATCTGAAAACCCAAAAATTTCTAATCGTATTTTCTATCTGGCAACTGCTCCTAAGTTTTTTGCCGAAATCGCAGAAAAGTTAAAAGAATATAATCTCTTAAATGCTGGCTTTGAAGACCATGATTCCAGACTGGTAATTGAAAAACCATTTGGACATGACTTTGATTCAGCCCAAAAATTAAATAATACCCTCAGCAATATTTTCTCCGAAAAAAATATCTTTAGAATAGACCATTATCTCGGTAAGGAAATGATTCAAAATATCATGGTAATCAGGTTAAGTAATCCGATTTTTAGAGCACTCTGGAATAAGGAGCATATCGACAATATTCAGATTTATTTAAATGAATCAGAAGGAGTTAAAGATCGAGGAAAATACTATGATGATACAGGAGTAATTAAAGATATGTTTCAAAATCATATTCTGCAGGTCCTATCTTTAATTGCCATGGAAGAACCTGAAAATTTAAGTGCTCAAGAAATTTCCGAGAAAAAAGTTGAGGTTTTTAAGGAACTGGCTGATAATGATTTAAGTGATATAGATAAACACATTGTCCGGGGACAGTATGATTCAAATACAGTTAATGGCCAGGAAATCAGGGCTTATCGAAGAGAAAAGGAAATTGATCCTGAATCTGAGACTGCTACTTTTATGGCTCTTAAATTATTTTTAAATAATGAGCGCTGGCGTAATGTTCCAATCTATCTTAAATCAGGCAAGCGTTTAAATAAAAAAGAAGCTGCAATTGCAATTGAATTCAAAGATAATTTTCACTCTTCCTATCTGCAGAATCAAAAGCTGGACAGCAATCTGCTGCTGATTAAAATTCAGCCTGAGGAAGGTGTATCTTTAAGGTTTAACACCCGCAAACCGGCAAGTAATAATAAAATCATTCCGGTTGAAATGGAATTCTGTCAGAGCTGTCAGCAGTTTTTTAACTCACCTGAAAATTATGAAGGCCTGATTTATGATATGATTGCCGGTGACAAAACTCTTTTCACCAGCTGGGAAGAGGTTTCGTATTCCTGGAAATTCATTGATAAAATTCAGAGTAAATGTGCAGAAGAAAATATTGAACTGCATCAATATCCTGCCTTAAGCGAAGGCCCTAAAGCAGCTGATAAACTGCTGGAAGCTGACGGAAGGCGCTGGATTGATAAAGAGTAACAGTTTATATTTATAATCTGAATTTACTAGGCAAACTTGTTTTTTAGTATTTTATTTTAGGAGGGATTTTGATGTATGATATTTCAATGACAATCAGAAAAGATATGCTGGTTTACAAGGGTAAAGACGAAATCAAACCGCGTTTATCAACAGTTAGAGATTTTTCCGAAGGTGATGCTCACGAATCCGAACTGCAGATGAATGTTCACACCGGAACCCATGTTGATGCACCACTGCATATGCTGGAAGATGGAGAAAATTCCAACCTGCTTTTTGCCGAAAACCCTTTTTATCGGGCACAGCTTATTGATCTTTCTAAACTGGAAGAAAAAATCACAGCCGAAGATTTAAAAGAATATGAGATTGAAGAAAATTCATTTGTGATTTTAAGGACCAAAAATTCTGAACCAGGCTTTCTGGAAAAAACTCCGGAAAAATTTATTTACTTAGCTGAAAGTGGAGCAGAGTATTTGCGTGATCAAAATATTAAAGGAGTTGGAATTGATACCAATGGGATTGAAAGAGCTCAATCTGAACATCCAACTCATAAAAAACTGCTTGCAGAAAAAATTATGATTTTAGAGGGATTGAGGTTAAATCAGGTTCCTGCCGGTGATTATATTCTATTACTTTCGCTCCTAAAAATTGCTGATAGTGACGGCCTGCCAGGCAGAGCCTATTTATTTGAACAGGGTGAAATCGAAACTATGCTCAAGTTATTTAAATAAATAATTATTGTTAAGTTTTTATAAGGAGGTAGCTATAAATGAAGAAATATGAAATTGGATTGATCGGACTTTCAGTAATGGGACAGAATCTTGCTCTCAACATTGCCCGCCATCATTCTATTGTCGTCTATAATCGTACAGAAACTAAGACCAGAGATTTTATAAATGATAAGGTAAAAGATCAGGATATCAGGGCTGCTTATGAGCTTGAAGATTTTGTTTCAGCCTTAGAAAAGCCTCGTAAAATAATGCTGATGATCAAAGCCGGTAAACCTGTAGATTTAGTTATTGACAGTCTGCTCCCCTATCTGGAGCAGGATGATATTATCATTGATGGTGGTAATTCCCACTTTAATGATACAAACCGCAGACTAAAAAATTTAAATGAGAAAGGAATTCGCTATCTGGGTGTAGGAATAAGTGGGGGAGAATATGGTGCACTACATGGCCCTTCAATTATGCCCGGTGGAAATGAAAATGCCTATGCAGAAGTATCAGATATCATGAAAGATGCTGCTGCACAGACTGACAAAGGAGCCTGTGTCAGTTATTTAGGACCTCATTCTGCAGGCCACTATGTAAAAATGGTGCATAATGGTATTGAATATGGTATTATGGAGATTCTGGCTGAAATTTATGATTATATGCGTAAAGTTATGCAGTTAAAACCAGCTCAAATGGGAGATATTTTTGCTGAATGGAATCAGGAATTTGATTCCTATCTGGTTGAAATTACTGCAAAAATCATGAAAAAAGATGACCCAAAAACAGGAAGAAAGCTAATTAATTTAATACTTGACAGGGCAAAACATAAAGGAACAGGAAAGTGGAGTGTGCAGAGTGCACTAGATCTGGGTACTGCAATTCCTACAATTAATGCAGGTGTAAATGCCCGCTTGATGTCAGCAATAAAATCAGAAAGAATAGAAAATGCAGCTCAATTTGCAGACAACACCAGAGCTGTAGTTGACCAAAAAGAAATGCTGCCCCTGCTTAAATCTGCTCTTTATTTTTCCTCAGTAATCGCTTATGCAGAAGGATTTAAACTCTTAAAAACAGCTTCTGAAGAATATGAATATAACTTAAATTATAAGGAAATAGCCCGCATCTGGGAAGATGGCTGTATAATACGTTCCGGTCTCTTAGAGCCTATACAGGCTGCCTTTGCTGAAGATATGCAGTTAAATACTTTAATCACAAGCCGACAGTTTAAAGCTCAGCTTAATGCTGCAGCAGAAAATATAGATAAATTAGTAACAACTGCAGCTCAATCAGGACTACCACTAACTGCCGTCCATTCCGCACTCGACTATTTTAACAGCTTAAAATCTGAAGAACTGCCTGCTAACCTTATTCAGGCTCAGCGTGATTTCTTTGGTGCTCATACCTATCAGCGCCGGGATCAAGATGGTGTTTTCCACAGCGAGTGGGATTAATATATACTGATACCCGGTACAAAATAGCTATTTTGTACCGGGTATCAGTGAATAATTTCTCAAAGTGTATTTGTTTTAAAATCTTCCATTACCGGAATCACTTAAATCAATCAATCCTTCTGGATAGGGATTAAAGATAGTCTGAGGCATTAAATACTCAACCTTAAATCTAATAACCCATGATCTCAGCAGAGCCAGGGGCAGAGAAAATGGAACTTTATCATTTCGAAAATCTTTAAGAGTTTCTAAAAAATACTCTCTCTCATCACGGCTGATATCCGAAGATACATAACCAAAAATGTGCTGCAGCATATTAACTCTCTTGCCTGTGTCAGGGAGTACATCTAAAGTTTCCAGCATCTGCTCTCTATACTTGTCCATTGTCTCTTCGGTCTTTCCCTTTTCATGAGCAGCAACTATTCTTCCCAGTTTATTTAGACCATTTTGATTATAGGACATTATTAAATATTTATTATTACTGTGAAAATCAATTAAATCTTTAATCTGACCAGCTTCAATTACACAGCGCAAATCTGCCAGCAAAAAAACCTTGATTAAAAAGTTTTCTCTTAATTTAAAATTTTTGAGCCTGCCTTCATTTTCAATCACCAGAGAAGGAAATTCTGCGGCTAAATTATCTGTAAAATAACCCGCTCTTTTTTCTCCCAGTGCAGGTACCTTACCTGCTTTAGGATAAACTTTAGAATCATTACTGCCACAGGAGGGAGAACGATTTTTGGCGATAAATCCCTCTATTTCCTCTTCATTTAGTTCTGAACTGAGTTCTTTAAGATAACTATCCATTTTTGCTGTATGATCCTCACCTGTCATCGAATCAACAAGTCTGTATTCGTCATCTTTTTTAATCAGACGAACAGAATTGCGGGGGACTCCCAGCCCAATCTCAACTTCAGGACAAATTTTAATATAATTTACATGCTCTTCTAGAGCCCGCACAAATTTATCTGGAATTTTATCACCATTATAACGGCATTTGCAATATTCAAGACACTTACTTAAAATTAAATTTGGTTTTTTAAATTCTCGCAAAATAAATTCCTCCTGCCTCTATCTTTATTTTTTAGGAAACCAGGGAAAAAATATATTGGTCTTTTCTGCATATTCCTGGTATTCCTCGTCATCTGCATATCTCTTTTCTAATAGAGGAACACCCGATACAAAACGAAGCAGATATGTCATAATTATTGGGCTATAAATAAACTTCCAGCCACCACTTACCGCCAGGGCAATTACATAATAACCCCACCAGACTAAAGCATCACCAAAGTAATTTGGATGTCTGCTGTATTTCCAGACTCCTGTTTTTAGTACATGACCATCCTTTTCTGATTCCGGCATAGTTTTAAAATCTTTAAGCTGTTTATCTGCAGCAGTCTCAAATGC
>JBKHFK010000139.1:0-4966 GCA_046540295.1 Halanaerobium sp. | reverse complement strand
TGCCTCTTTATATTTTTCCTTTATACTGGCAGTAAATTGATCTACTTTATCTTTTTTAACTAAATTAACTGTACAGCCTCCGAATCCAGCACCGGTCATTCGTGCTCCTTCAACTCCAGCTTCAGCTGCTATATTAACTAAAATATCCAGTTCCTCACAGCTGACCTCATAATCATCACTTAAGCTTTTATGGGAAGCATACATTAGATCACCAAATTTCTGCATATCATCAGCTTCTAAAGCTTTTTTGCTTTCTATTACTCTTGCATTTTCACTTACTACATGTTTTGCCCTTTTATATACATTTTCTGCAAGCTCTGATTTATATTTTTCTACTGTTTCCAGCTCTACATCTCTTAAAGCTGTGACTGCTGCATCTTCCTTTTCTGCAAAAAATTCTACCGCCTGATTGCATTCCTGACGGCGCTGATTGTACTCAGAATCAACCAGTCCTCTTTCCACTTTTGAGTTGCAGATTACTATCTGGTAATTATCATTTTTAAAAGGTACGAGTTCATAATCATTGCTGCGGCAGTCTATTAAAAGAGCGTGATCCTTTTTACCCAGGGCAGATATATACTGATCCATAATTCCACACTGAACTCCAACAAAATTATTTTCTGCCCGCTGAGCAAGTAAGGCCATTTCAACTCCGTCAATTTTAATTTTATGCAGATCGGTAACCGCCAGGGCTGTTACTACCTCGAGTGCTGCAGATGAACTCAGGCCAGAGCCCTGAGGAACATTACCGGTAAACATTAAGTTAAACCCCTGCAGACTCTCTCCTAATTTCTGAATTTCATCAATAACTCCCATCAGATAATTAGCCCAGACGTTTTCTTCATCATATTCTAAATTATCAAGATCATATTCCACCAGCTGATCATAGTCAAGAGAATAAAACTTTATCTTTTTATCTGGTCTTAACTGGGCCAGCATTGTAATTTCTTTTTCGATTGCCATCGGCATTACAAATCCATCATTATAATCTGTATGCTCTCCGATTAAATTAACCCGGCCCGGGGCTTTATAGGCTCCACTTTCCAGATCAAAATCTCTAAAAGTCTTTCCAAACTTATCCCACAATTCCTGTTTATTCATTTTAACACCTCTTTTAAAATTTTATTAAACTTAGAAAATGATTCAGTCAAGTCCATTCAGGAAATAATTTTTTAAACCTACGGATTAGAAATCCTCTAAAAGTCAGCTTTTCTATTTAATTCTCTGATTAATCAGCAAAACCACCGGATTTATGCCACTGCCAGGCTGTAGAAATTATCTTTTCCAATTCCGGATATTCTGGCTGCCAGTTTAATTCCTTTTGGATTTTATCAGAACTTGCAATTAAAACGGCTGGATCTCCAGCTCTCCGCTCAGAAACTTCAACCTCAAAATCAACACCGGTTACTTCCTTAACTGTATTAATAACTTCCTTAACCGAATAACCCTCTCCATTACCCAGATTATAGATTGAGCTTTCTTTTCCATCCGCCAGAGCTTCTACTGCCAGCACATGAGCTGCTGCCAGATCATTAACATGAATATAATCTCTAATACAGCTGCCGTCTCGAGTTGGATAATCATCACCAAATATATAAATCTTATCTCTGATACCTAAAGCTGTCTGGAGCACAATTGGAATTAAATGAGTTTCTGGATCATGGGCCTCCCCAATCTCTCCCTCAGGATCTGCACCCGCAGCGTTAAAATAACGCAGAGAAACAAATTTTAGTCCATAAATATCATCATAGCGTTTTAAGGCCTTTTCGAAAAAAAGCTTACTTTCTCCATAGGTATTCGTTGGCTCAGTTTGATTATCTTCTTTAATCGGAATCTGATCAGGTTCTCCATAAACTGCAGCTGTTGAGGAAAAAACAATATTTTTTACATTATTTTTAACCATTGCTTCTAACAAATTAATCCCACTGGCAAAATTATTGCGGTAGTACTTGCCCGGATTTTCCATTGACTCACCAACCAGGCTATCTGCTGCCAGATGAATTACACCTTCAATTTTATTTTCCTGCATTACCTTATTTAAAAGCTTTTGGTCTGCCAGATCTCCTTCAATAAATTTACCACCTGTGACAGCCTCTCTGTGTCCTTTTTGTAGATTATCAAAAGTCACCACCTGATGTCCTTCTTTTAAAAGAGCCTTTAGAACATGACTGCCAATATAACCTGCTCCACCTGTTACTAAAATATTCATTCTTCTGCCTCCTTAAATTTTTAATTCAAAAAAATTGTTTAACACTTTTTCTGCTGCTCCAGCGGCACCGGCAAATTTTTGATAAAAAGCAGTTTTTATTTTTAGATCCTTTACTGCCTGGGCCAGTGACTCTTCTCTTACTATCTGATAAAGTGGTTTAATTAAAAATTCCTTATATTCAGCAAAAAGCCCTCCAATAATAACCGCCTCAGGATTTAAAATATTTACCAGATCAGAAATAGCCCTGCCGAAATATTTTAAAGCATCATTAATTACCACCAGAGCTTCGCTTTCTTCTTTTTGATAGTTTTGAATTATCTGAGCAAAACTATCTTTCTTTTCTTTATCTTTTAGTTTCTGATAGCGAGAAATAATGCTCTCTTTTGATGAAAGTGCCTCCAGGCAGCCTCTTTTACCACAGTGACAGCGTGGTCCATCATCAGTTAGCTTCATATGGCCGAATTCTCCTGCTGCATAATTATTTCCATAGTGCAGTTCACCCTTAAAAACCAGAGCCGCACCGATACCGGAACCGGTATTAATAAAAACGAAATCATCTCTTCCCTGCCAAATTTCTCCGGCAGCCATCATCCTCACATCATTATCAATAAAAACTGGATAATCATAATGCTCTGCCAGGATACTTTTAATCTCAACCTCACCCCAGTCAAAATGAGGAGTAAAAATTGATTTACCGGCCCTGGGATCAACCAGTCCGTGAATACCGAGTCCAATACCCGTGATCTTGCTGTTATCACTAATTTCTATTTCAAACTCTTCAATCAATCTGAAGGTTATATTTTTATAGTTAGCTAGAGTATATTCTTCCGGAACAACCTCTTCTTTAACAATTATTTCTGCTTCAAAATTTAATAAAACAGCTTTTACTGCTTCAATTCCCCATTCAATGCCAATTACATAAGCTCCTTCAGCATTTAATTTAAGCAGCATCGGTCTTCTGCCACCTCTGGATTTTCCCATTTTGCTTTCTTTTACCAGTTTAAGCTCAACCAGTTCTCTGACAATATTAGTTACAGTAGCCCTGGAAACTTCAAGTTTTTCTGCTATCTGAGCTCTGGAGATGCCATCTTCATTTTTAATTAAGGTAAGTATATTTTTCTGATTTTGTTTTTTCATATTTTTAAAACTGCCTTTTTCCATCTGCTCACATCCATTTCTTTGTTAATTTATTAAATTAACTAAGTTAATTATAGCACTATTTAAAGTTTGTGTAAAGTAGAACCAGTTCTGCTGAAGGACAGAATAAAAATTATGAAAATAAAAGTGAAAGTTCAACTGAAAATGAATTCAGTGAGGCAGAACAGCGGGAAATAGAGAAATTAAAACGCAGAGATCGAGAAGTTAGAGCCCATGAGATGGCTCATCAGTCTGCAGGTGGTCAGTATGCTGGCTCAGCCTCTTATTCTTATACCACCGGTCCTGATAATAAACGCTATGCAGTTGGAGGTTCTGTTGATATTGATACCTCCCCTGAAAAAGAACCAGAAGACACGGTAAAAAAAGCCGATCAGATCAAAAGAGCTGCCATGGCTCCCGCTCAACCATCAGGAAAGGATCTGCAGGTAGCTGCTAAGGCAGCGCGGATGAAAATGGAAGCTCAGGCAGAATTGAATCAAAAAGATATTAGCGGTGAAGATCAGGAAAATGAAGATTCAGCTGAAATAAATAATAATCAGGATAATCAATTTGAAAATAAATATCTGCTCAACAAAAGAGAAATTTCCTATCAAAACTCTGCCCGCAATATAACAGTTAGTCAGGGTTTTGCTGCTTAAGCTAAACTTAATATAAATTTTAAAGACTGCTGAAAAATTTTTCAGCAGTCTTAGGAGACTCTCTACCATCCTTTATATTTTTAAATCAATTTTTTTAATTTAAGCTGCCTTATTTTGAGTAATCGTTTTTAGATAATAAGTGATTAAAATTGCTGCTGCCAGGATAAGAACCAAAAAGATAAATCCCGCCTCAATTGCAATAAAGTCATTGATAAAGCCAACAGTCCAGTTGGAAAGCACAGTTAATCCTATCATTCCGGCCGTTTGCGCAAAGCCAACCACTTTAATTCCACTGCGGTCAAAACTATCTAGAATTGCCGCCTGCAGAGTTGGCACCTGACCGGCTAAAAAGAGACCGGAAATTGGAATTAAAATAGTAAACTGATAGCCGCCAATTAGGGCCAGCAAAATTAGAGAAGCTGCAGCTCCTCCGGTTAAAATCAGAAAATTATAATACCCAATCTTTTCAACAATTATGCTGGCCAGGAATCTGCCAACAGTAAAGCAGACAAAAAATAAAGATAAATAAAAACTGACTGTCAGATCAGATCTTGACTGAGCATCTCTTAAAAAAGGAGCCAGCCAGGTCACAATTGAAAATTCAACTCCCACCTGAAAAAATACAATTAAAGAAAACAAAATAACCTTAATATCTTTAAGCAGCTCTGAGGTGCTCTTCATTATCTTTTTCCCACCAGCTTCAATATCCGGCAGGGAAGCTGCATTAAATTCAAAAAAGATAATTATCAGTAAAATGATTGAAAATAAAAATGAATAGTTCCAGCTAAAGCCCAGTTTTAAAACTGAGGTCACAAAATAAGGAGCAATAATTCCACCGGCTCCATAAAATAAATGCAGCAGGTTGATCATCTTTCCTCTCTTCTGACTGTAGGAAATCGAAGTGAGATTTACAGCTACAATGTTTAAGAGAGTTATCCCTGTTCCCAGAAAAAAGAAAGCA
>JBKHFK010000138.1:0-4984 GCA_046540295.1 Halanaerobium sp. | reverse complement strand
TCTCGATCTGCAAAAAATGAAATCAATACTGCAATACCTGCAATATAATGAAGTGTGTACATTTATTTCCCTCCTTGATAATACCCTTGTGGGGTATCTTTATATTTATCATATGTTTAAAATAACTAAAAATAAGTTAAGTGGTTAACAATTTTTAAATTTATATCGCAAAAATGAAATATTTTTTTAAAAGTATAAAAAAATCGCAAAGAAGTTTGTTTATTTTCAACTATTATCCTATAATAATAGTTGAAAAGGAGGTATTAGAATATGAAAAAGAAATTAAGTGTTATTTTAGTGATGACATTACTAGTTTTTGCTTTTGTACCCGCATTAACCTTTGCTCAGGAAACAGAAGAAACTGAAGAAGAGGAAGCAGCTTATGAAAATTTAGACGAACTGCTGGAAGATATAGAAGAAAATGAAGATCTGAGTACTGTTGAAAGAACTGCTCTGGAAAGGAAATTAGAGGAATATGATCAGAGTTTAACTATTGAGAGTATTTCTTCTGTAGTGGATAAGGTTCTAACTGATGAGGTAGCTGTTGGACAGGGTTTTGTAATTCTGAGTAATATTGAAGAAAGTGTTAACAATGGTTTTGATGAAGAAAGAGCTTTAGAGCTGGTAAATAATTATCAGAGTGAAGAGGATAATGGACAATTTGCTTTTCAAACTGCCCTGGAACTGCGCAAACTAAGTCGTGAAGATGAGGAAGGTAAATTAACATCCGGATTTGCTGATGAGATAGATTCTATATTGAGGAAGATGGCGAAATAGAAACTTCAGAATTGAAACAGCTGGCGGCAGAATACAGAAAAGATGCCAGAGAAGAAAAACGAGAGCAGAGAAAGATAGATAGAAATGAGAAAAGTAATTCAGCTGCTGAAAATGCCCTGGAAAATGGTAAAGAAAATAATGGATCAGAAAAAGGGCTGGAGAAGGCAAACAATGGTAAGGATAATTCTAATTCAGATTCAGAAGGTAAGTCAAATTCCAGTAATTCAAAAAAAGATAAATCTTCAAATTCTAAGGCAGATTAAAATTCAGGAAAATAAAATAATTTAAAGTTAACCCTGCTTTAAACAGTGGGGTTTTTCTCTGTCTGGATTTAACTATATCTAAGTTTAAAGTCTTTAGAACCAAATTTCGACAAAATTCGGGTGGTACACGGCACCTGTACGTTTAAAAATCCTTGCAAAATTCCGCTGAAAAATATATACTTGTGATAGCATTATTAATCTAAGCAGCAATATAAGAATATAAGGAGGAAATACGATGTCTGCAGAGAAAAAAGTTCAGTCTAAGGATGAATTAAGACTGAAACTGGATATTAACAATGTTTTTTCGGAAATGATTGGTCAGGAACACGGAATGACAGTAGAAGAATTAGAGGATGCAAAGGATAAAGCACTAAAAGCACATCAGAATATTTTAAAAGAAGAAGCTGAAGGTAAAATGGGTTTTATGGAGCTTCCATATAATCAGAAGGAAGTGGTAAAAGAACTCAAAGCCACAGCAGAGGAACTTAAAGACAAATTTGATAATTTTGTAGTTTTAGGAATTGGTGGATCTGCTCTTGGCAATATTGCAGTACAGTCTGCAATCAATGATCCTCACTATAATTTGTTTGAGGAAGCCCGTAATGGTTATCCGCGTCTTTTTGTAAGTGATAATGTTGATCCTGAGGGTATTAAAGCCCTGCTGGATAAGCTTGATCCCAAAAAGACTCTTTTTAATGTAATTTCTAAATCAGGAAGTACAGCTGAGACAATGAGTCAGTTCCTGCTGGCCCGTAAATTTGTGGTTGATGCTGTTGGAGAAGAAAATGTTGGTAAACATTTTATTGCTACTACCAGTAAAAATTCCGGTTATTTAATAGAAATAGCCGAAAGAGAAGGAATGAAGAAATTTTTTATTCCTGATAATGTGGGTGGAAGATTTTCTGTTTTAACACCGGTAGGACTGTTATCTGCAGCAATGACCGGGGTTGATATCGAAAAACTGCTCGATGGTGCAGCTTATATGGATCAGATCTGTCGTGAAGCGGATTTCTGGGAAAATCCAGCCCTGGTAAATGGATTAATTCAGTATTTAGCTTATAAAAAAGGTAAGGTAATGTCTGTAATGATGCCCTATTCTGACCGTCTGCGCGATGTAGCCGACTGGTACAGACAGCTCTGGGCGGAATCACTGGGTAAAGAAGTTGACCGTCAGGGTAATACGGTAAATGTTGGTCCAACACCCATTAAAGCCTTAGGTGCAACCGATCAGCATTCACAGGCCCAGTTATATATGGAAGGTCCTTTTGATAAAATTATTACCTTCCTGGAAGTAGAAAGTTTTGCTGAAGATCTTGAGATTCCTGGAGCTTATGAGGATCTCGATGGTTTAGGTTATTTAGGCGGACACAGCTTTGCTGAGTTAATTAACACTGAGAAATGGGCAACAGAACTTGCTCTAAATAAGAGAAATAGAATGAATGAAACCGTTAAAGTTCCAAAAGTAAATGAATTTACTCTGGGACAGTTATTTTACTTCTTTGAATTTCAGACAGCTGTAACAGGTGAACTGCTTAATATAAATACATTTAATCAGCCTGGAGTTGAGCTTGGTAAAAATTATACCTATGGTATTTTTGGTCGTGACGGTTATCAGGACAAGAAAGAAGAATTTGATAATTCAGCAGAATCTAATGATGATTTTATTCTGTAATTAAAATTAAAAGCTGATTATAAATAAATTTTGAGAAAACAAATGTTAATTAAATTTATCTCTTAATTTTCATCTGTTTTTAATAATTAGCTTATATAATTATAATAAGTATAAAAGTCTATCCACCCGAATTGTTTTTGGGTGGATAACTTTGCTTATTTTAATTTAATTAATGCCGGGGGAATTGCTATGAGTAATCAAAATACGGAAAACAAAAAATTTCAAAAAGAGAAGTTGTTTAAGGACAATATTCCGCGTTCCAGGGTGCAGCTTGATATTGTTAAGAGAGTAAGAGCTGCAATAGAAGATATGCCAGCAGAGCTCCCTGCAAAAATAATTTCCTATCAGGATGTAGTTAGAGAAGAGGGCGAATATTATCTGCTTTATCAGGGCAGTGAAATTTTAGAGCCACTGGCAGAATATTTAAACAAAAATTCTATTGATTCTAAAAAGCTGCTCAAAGAATTACAGGAGACTCTTAAACTGCTTCAGGACTTTCAGCTGATTAAAGAAATTTTTCCGGCGGGAATAAATGCCGATAATTTCTGGATTGGAGAAGATGAAAACATTTATTTAATGCCCGAAGCAATGCTCCGCAGCAAGAGGAACTACAATGAATTTGAGCTGGAAATGCCAGCTAATGATTATTTTATGCCGCCTGAAATTATTGGAGCTAAGGAATGGGAGCAGAGTTCTTATGTTTTTAATATTGCATCAGTTTTTTATTATTTTTTAAGTGGACAAACTATTTTTAGTGATCGCAATACTGCAAAAGTTTTAAACAAGATTCAGAGCGAAAACATCCTGCCTCTGAAAGCTTTAGTGCCTGAGATGAGCGACAAACTTAATCAATTTATTATGGAAATGCTCAATAAAGATCAGGAAGAACGACCAGAAATCAATGATCTAATTCAAAAATTAGAAGTTTTAATAGAAGAGAATAATTTTAAACTGGAACCGTTTTTGGAAAGAGAAGATTTAATCGAAAATCAGATAATCAAAAAGAAAAGAAGAAATGAAAATATTAAACTCTTCTTTCGCCAGAGCTGGAAGATAATACTTTTTTTCGCTATAATTGGAGGCGGCTTTATCTGGAGTTTAAGTTCTGGCTCGCCAGCAACAATTACGGCTGATAATTCAGCTGGAGAAGTTGTTAATTACTTTTATGAAGGAATAGCAACCAAAAATATTAGTCTGGCAAATGAAGCTGCAGATTTTGATCTGGGTGAACTGGAAAGAATTATTTCGGAAACTCATGTAATAGAAAAAATGCAGCAGGCTTATAGTGGTGACCTGGAAGAAGGAGAAGAAGGAGAAGAAGGGGAAGTTAATGAAATTTACAGTCTGGAAAAGCTGGAGATTGAGGAACTTTCCGCTTCTGAAACGAGGTATGAGTTTAGAGCCACTTATGAGTTTAATTTTAGAGATCAAGAAGGTAGATACAGCCATCAGATGCTGGATAAATTGATAGTTGAAAAAGTTGATGGAGTCTGGAGAATTAAAGCAGTAGAAGGAGACCTGGAAGATATGATAAGAGGGGACTATCCATGGAGGGAAGAATAATGGATAAGGATATTATTGCAGAAAGAGATTATAAAAAAATAAAGGATAATCTTGTTAACTGGCTGCAGCTTAAGCTGAAAAATGCCGGTTTAAAAGGAGCTGTTGTCGGTTTAAGTGGAGGTATCGATTCTGCAGTTACTGCCCGGCTTTCACAGCTTGCTTTTGGAGCGGAAATGCTGGCTGTGGTTTTGCCCTGCCATTCCGACAGTCAGGATAGAGAAGATGCGCTGAAGTTTGCCGATAAATTTGGCATTGAGGTAATTGAAACCGATTTGAGCGAAATTTATGATCATTTTTTAGCTGACTTAAAAGAAAGTGGAATTAAAGGTGGTAAATTGGCGGAAACTAACATTAAACCCCGCCTGAGGATGACTGCTTTATATTATTATGCTCAGGCAAAAGACTATCTGGTTATTGGAACAGATAACTGGAGTGAATTAAAAATTGGCTATTTTACCAAACATGGTGATGGTGGTATTGATCTTGCTCCTCTGGGTTCACTGGTCAAAAATGAGGTTAGAGAACTTGCCAGAGAACTTGAAATTCCGACTGAGATTATTGAGAAAAAGCCGTCTGCCGGACTCTGGGATGGTCAGACAGATGAGTCAGAGATAGGTTTTAGTTATCAAAAGCTGGATCATTATATTTTAACCGGTGAGGCGGAACCCGAAGTAAAAGAAAAAATTCAGAAACTTTCTGCTAAAAACAG
>JBKHFK010000137.1:0-5140 GCA_046540295.1 Halanaerobium sp. | reverse complement strand
TGGAGGCAAAATGCCGGCTTTGAGCGAAGGTTATTATGATCTGGTAGTTCGCTCGGGCAGAATACTGGGTACGGAAAAAAAGCAGGGTGCAGAAACACCTATTCCCCCTGATGGTTATATTATTCGAGTTGGCTCACAGAGAAATGAGATGATTAATTTAATTCCCGAACTAAAGGGCAAAAATATAGAATTAAACAACAGCTTTTCACCAGATTTAGAAAACAACAATATTCAGCATGCTGTTGGTGGAGGACCGCGCTTATTAGAAAATGGAGAAATTAAAATTACAGGTGAGGAAGAAAAATTTCAGCCAGATATTTTAAACGGTAGAGCTCCGAGAACAGCCCTGGGAATAACAGAAGACAATCGCCTTTTGATGCTGACCATTGACGGCAGACAGTCAGCCCTGAGTATCGGTATGACTTTAGAGGAAACTGCCGAAATCTTAAAAGAAATGGGTGCAGTAGAAGCCATGAATCTTGATGGTGGAGCTTCAGCCAGGATGGTTATCAGGGGATTTACAATGAACAGCCCCAGTGAGGACCGTTTAATTTCTAATGGAGTAATAGTTGGGCGGGAGCAATAAAGTTTGGCTGGAACTTACAAAGTGTATACCGCAAAATAATATGATTAAAATAAAGATTATAAAATATAAAATGATAAAGGAGAGGTAGCATGTTTAAAAAAACAGTTATTCTAATGATTACAGCAGCAATTATTTTGATGTCTTTTTCGGCTGTCAGTGCAGCTGAACTGCAGGATGTAAATTACTTAATCTCAGGTGATTCCATGGAGATTGACACTCTGCAGCTGGAGCCGAGGTTTAAACTCAATGGAGGCCACCAGGGAAAAATTAATCTGGCTTTTGATGGAGATGGATTTCATATAGCCGGAGATGCGGGCTTTAATATGATTACTCAGGATGAGTTTAGAATGGATCTGCATTTGATGCTGACAGACGAAGTTAATAATCAAAGTTTGGGTAAGGGTGTTGGTATTTCTGCCGCTACTTTAAATTCAGATCTTAATTTTTTCTGGCAGACCTATTATTTTATCGATGATGATTTGGATGACCACAGTTATTACCGTGGTGGAGCCAGGTATAACATTGGTCCCCGCAGTGATTTTGAACTGAGTATTGGCAATCAGTACTGGGATTTAAGTCAGAGAGTAATCAATTTCGGTCTCGTCTTCGAAATGTAGGAGGAAGTCATGGTAGAATACCATTCAGAAGACCTTGTAAAATATATTAAAAAATTTGCAGAAAAAAGAATAATGGTTCTCGGTGATCTGATCGCAGATAAATTTATAATTGCTGATCCGGAAAGACTTTCCCGGGAGGCACCGGTTTTGATTTTAAAACACCAGCAGGAGAAAATTCTGCCCGGTGGTGGTGCCAATGCAGCAGCCAATATTGCCAGCCTGGGTGCAGAAGTTGATCTGCTGGGAGTGGTTGGTGCTGATCAGGCTGCTGAGGCTTTAATTAAAGAGCTCAATCAGCGTCAGATTTTAACAGCAGGAGTTTTTAGGGATCGGAGTCGACCTACTGCCGAAAAGACAAGAATCCTGGCCGGTGGTGATCAGATTGTCCGCCAGCAGGTGGTCAGGGTGGATAAGGTCAAAAGTTTTGATCTCAGCGCTCAGCTTCAGCAAAAATTAACTGCTTATCTTAAAGAAAATATTGCTCAGAGTGATGCTGTTCTTTTTTCTGATTATGGAAATGGAATTTTTAATCAGCAGAGTACTGCTCAATTTGTTGAAACTGCTGCTGCTGCCGGAAAAGAATCGGCCGTTGACAGCCGTTATCAGCTCAATCAATTTAAAGGTGCAGTAATCGCAACTCCCAATTTGGAAGAGGCTTCGGCTATTTATGGAAAACAGCTGCGGACTCAGGCTGAGGTAGAAAAGGCCGGTCTTGAAATGAGAAAGGAACTGGAGTTGAAATATCTGTTGATAACTCAGGGTGGTGATGGGATGACCCTCTTTGCCCCCGGAGATAAAATAGAGCATGTAGCTGCTGCTAATTTTAGTGAGGTTTTTGATGTGACAGGGGCCGGAGATACAGTAGTAGGTACCCTGATTTTATCACTGGCAGCAGGAGCACCGGTAGAAATTGCAATTAGAATTGCCAATTATGCTGCCGGAATTGTTGTTCGCAAAAGTGGTGTTGCTTCTGTTACTGCTGCAGAATTAATCAGGGAAGTGAATAAAAATGCAGACTAAAATAATGGAACTGGAAACCCTAAAAAAAGAAACAGATGCCCGAAAAGCGGCAGGAGAATTAATAGTTTTTACTAACGGCTGTTTCGATATTCTGCATGTTGGTCATATTCGTTATCTAAAAAAGGCAGCTTCCCTGGGAGATAAACTGGTGCTGGCAGTAAATAGTGACAGCTCAGTCCGGAAACTCAAGGGGCAATCACGTCCCTATGTCCCGGAAGCTGAAAGACTGGAACTGCTTTCAGCACTGGAAATGGTCGATTATTTGGTTCTTTTTTCCGAAGCTGATGCTAAAAAATTGCTGGAAGAAATTAAACCACAGATTTATGTCAAGGGTGGAGATTACAGGATTGCAGACCTTCCGGAAGCAGAAACGGTTTACAGTTATGGGGGAAAAATAGTTTTGATCAGTGAGGTTAAGGGAAAATCAACAACAAATATAATTAAAAAGATCAGGCAGAGTAAAAATGAAAAAGTTTAGACTACAAATTCTTATTCTGCTGACCCTCTTACTTTTAGGAGTGACGATGCTGGAATTAGGTATTTCATTTCAGGATTTAATGAGTTTTTGAGGGAAATGGAACCAGGATGGGAGGGATATTCTTGTTTAAAGAGAAGGAAGAAGAAGAGATTATAGAGATGGCCCAGGCTGGAAATGACTTTGCAATAGAATATCTAATAGATCAGAATATGGATATAGTATATGCCAAGGCCAGATTCTTTTTTATCAAAGGTCTGGATCGAGATGATGTGATTCAGGAAGGAAGAGTCGGTTTATATAAGGCAATCCGTGATTTTAAGGAAGATAAAGGGGCCTCTTTTAGAGGTTTTTCTCAGCTCTGTGTTCACAGACAGCTTGTATCTGCCATAAAAAAAGCAAACAGGCAGAAACATATGCCTTTAAATACCTCTGCCTCACTTGATAAGAGCCTGGATTATGGAAATGAAACGGGAAGAACATTTAATGAAATTTTACCTGATGAAGGAGAAAACCTGGAGAAAAAATTTATCTGTCAGGAAACTTTAACTATGATTATCGGTGAGCTTTCAGAAGAATTAACAGATCTGGAGTGGAATGTGTTTATGCTCTATTTAGACAGTAAGTCCTATCAGGAAATATCTGATGAACTTGAGATTAATGTTAAAACTGTTGATAATGCTCTGCAGCGGGCCAGAAAAAAGATTGATGATTTGCGCGAGCATTATAACCTCAAAGGAGTTGTTAATTAAAATTGAAGGTACTGGATGTTTTAAAAGATTTAGTTTATCCCGAAAAACCTGTCTGTCTTGCCTGCGGCCGCAGATATGATCACTCGGAAATTGAAGGGATCTGTGACCGCTGCCTGTCTCGATTTTCTTTCATTACAGAAGCCTGTCCTGTCTGTGGGCGTGAGGTTATCCCCGCCACTTTGATTGAGGGACAGCCCTGCCCGGAATGCAGGGAAGATAGACCTCCCTATAATTTTGCCCGCAGTGTTTTTACCTATTCCGGTTATGCAAGAGAGGTGCTTTTAGAATACAAATATGGACACCGTCCGGATCTGGCTGAGCCCTTTTCACAGATGTTATTTCTCTATTATGACGAATATTTTAAAAATAAGGAGATAGACTATTTAATCCCGGTACCGATGCATGGAGACCGCAAAACTTACCGCGGTTATAATCAGGCGGCAAGACTGGCAGAAGCCCTTTCTCAGAAAGTCAAAATAGAATATAAAGATGTGCTGTTTAGGGTTAAAAACTCACTTCCTCTCTATACCCTGACCAAAAAAGCAAGAAAACTTGAACTGGAAGGGGCTTTTGAACTTAAAGAAAATGTCGACGCCTCAGTTTTTAAAGATAAAAATATTTTAATTATTGATGATATAATTACAACCGGAACAACCTCTTCCGAAATTTCTCATTTTGTTTTAAAAGAAATGGAAGCTGCCAATGTCTATGTTCTGACTACAGCCTCTGTTCCTGTAAAAATAGACAGCTGATGTTTTTCTGCTGTCGAATGAGTTGAGATGGGTAAATCTGCTAACTCAGATTAAAATCGAATTAAGATTTTTAATAATTAGTTTTTTTAAGCAGGAATTATTTTTACTTTGTAGAATAATATAATATACAGAGCAAAAAAATATAATAATTATAGTTGTAAGAGAGGAGTGAGCTTCATGAAAATTATGACTTATGGTAAAAACATTGATGTTACCCCGGCTCTAAAGAAGCACGCAGAGGAGAAGGTACAGAAGCTGGAGAAGTATTTCAATGGAGAGCCGATGGAAGTTCAGATCTCCATGGAGGTAGAAAAAGAACGGCATATTGTCGAGGTTACAGCCTTTGTTAAAGGTTTGATTCTTAGAGGTGAGGAAGCCTCAGGCGATATGTATGCTTCTATCGATGGTGTAATGGATAAACTTGAGCGCCAGGTCAGAAAATATAAAACGAAGATTCACGATAGATACATTGAGAAAAAACAGGAATACAAAGAAGAATATAAGGAAAAGCGTAAAGAGCAGGTATTAAATCATCAGCTTGGTAATGATGAGGAAAACATTGATACTGAGGTATTTGAACCACAGGTAGTCAGGACCAAACGCTTCCCAATGAAGCCGATGAATGTGGAAGAAGCCTGTATGCAGATGGATCTTCTGGATCATGACTTCTTTGTTTTCCACAATGCTGATACAGAAGAAACTAATGTTGTTTACAAGCGGAATGATGGAAATTACGGTTTGATAGAACCAACCTTTGGTTAATAATTTAATTGATCTAAATTGAAAGGGATGCCCTGGCGGGTATCCCTTTTTTGCTGCTTATATGATAAATAATTCACTTGTACCGGGTACAAAACGGCCGTTTTGTACCCGGTACAGGACATTAATAATCTAATCTGTCTTTAATTGAGTTTTAAAGCTTAAGATGATATAATTAC
>JBKHFK010000136.1:0-5142 GCA_046540295.1 Halanaerobium sp. | reverse complement strand
ACTGAGCATTACAGCCTGATAATTAAATTTACCACTAAAAATAGGCTCTGTCAAGAAGATATTTCGACAAAAATCGGGTGGTACACGGCACCTGTACATAAAGAGCCAAAAGTGATAAAATATTAAGAGGAGGTATTTTTATGAAGAATAATGAGGAAAGTAAACTGGAAAAAACTGCTCGTGAGGGAGCTTTTGGCCCTGCGGAGATAAAAAAGGGTGAAAAAAATAGATTTTTAGGTGAATTTGAAGAGCGGGTTATTGCTTATCTGACGGAAAGCCAGGTTAAAGAGAAAGCATTATATCCTGAAATAAAAGAGGTATTAAAAAACAAAGAGGCAAACAAATTGATTATCCGAGGAGATATTGATAAAGAAGATACCTCAGATTATATAAAATGGGCCCGGGATGCGGGAGTCAGTTTTAACAGAAAAAACTCTCCAGAATTCCGGGGAAATGTAGCTCTGGCAGTTACTGGAAAAGATGCGGTATCTCAGCAGATTGGGCAGATTCCAGAGCGGGAAGAAAAGTTGCAAAAAAAGGGTATATCTGATAACATTATAAAGAATGCAGGCTCTTTGCTCTGCAGTGATTGCTGGAAGGAACTAATGGAAAAAGCGCCGGAGGAAAAAATAAACTATAAAAAGGCCGGCATATTCGATAAACTAACAGGTACAGGCTGTACAGGCTGCCAGGAAAAATAGCTCAATTGTGGTCGACAAATTTTTAGCAGTCCTGAAAGCCGTGATTTATTTAGAAAGGGGCTTTTTGAGGTGGACAAGTATATAATTGAGGGTTTAAATCCACTTAAAGGTGAAATTAAAGTTGGGGGAGCAAAAAATGCAGCTTTACCGATTATTGCTGCATCACTGCTTGCTGATTCTCAGGTTGTTTTAGAAGATATTCCAAAGCTTAGAGATGTAACAAATTTATGTAAAATAATTGAAGACATGGGAGCAAAAGTTAAACGAGATCAGAATCGAATAGAAATTGATTCAACTTCAGTTTCTAAAACAGAAGCCGATCACGATCTGGCAAGAAAACTCCGTGCTTCCTACTATATACTGGGAGTAATGCTGGCCAAAACAGGACATGCACGAACCACTCTTCCTGGAGGCTGTAATATTGGTAATCGGCCTATTGATCTGCATCTTAAGGGCTTTAGGGCTCTGGGAGCAGAGGTCAATCTTGATCATGGTGTTGTAGATGTCAGAGCTGATCGACTTCAGGGTGCTGAAATCTATCTTGATTATCCGAGTGTTGGGGCGACTATTAATATAATGATAGCTGCCAGCCGGGCCGAGGGAAAAACCGTGATCGAAAATGCGGCTCGAGAACCAGAGATCGTTGATTTAGCAAACTTTCTGACTGTAATGGGAGCCAGTATTAAGGGTGTAGGTACAGACATTATCAAGATTGAAGGTGTAGACGAGATGCACGGGGTTGAGCATCGGATCATCCCTGATCGAATCGAAGCAGGTACATATATGATAGCATCGGCCATTACTGGCGGCAATGTCTTTGTGCGTAATGTACTGACAGAACATGTTAAGCCGCTGATTGCTAAAATGCACGAGATGGGAATTACTGTTGAAGAAGATATTGCAGGAGTTAGAGTTAAAGCAGATAATAATTTAAAATCAGTTGATGTCAAAACCCTTCCCTATCCGGGTTTTCCCACAGATATGCAGTCACAGATGATGGCTCTTTTGACTCAGGCTGATGAGATCAGTTTAATTATTGAGACAGTCTGGGAAAATCGTTTTATGCATGTAGATGAACTGAAAAGAATGGGAGCAGAAATTAAAATTGATGGACACAGCGCTCTCATCAAACCGGGCCGCCTGACTGGTGCCGAAGTAAAAGCTACAGATCTGAGGGCAGGAGCTGCACTTATTCTGGCCGGACTGGCTGCCGAAGGTGAAACAGAGGTCAAAGATATCTATCATGTAGAGCGGGGATATGAGAATATAGAAAAAAGGCTCCGTAGTGTTGGAGCTTCAATAAAGAAAGTATCCGAGTAACTCAAACCTGCCGCTGATATTTCAGCGGTTTTCTGTTTTAAAAATTAATTTTGCTTTTCAAAAAAATAAGGTGGTGAAAAAAATGATTACAACTGTTACGTTAAATCCTGCCATTGACCGCGAATATTTTGTAGATAAAAATGAGGTAATGAAAAATCAGTTTATTTATGATCATGAAGATCTGAAGATTTATCCGGGTGGTAAGGGTTTAATTAGTGCTATTAACTTTAAAAATCTTGGCTATGGTGATGTGCAGAATATTGGTTTTGTTGGTGGTAAGCAGGGACTATTTTTTGAAAAAATGGTTCAAAAACATGATATCATCAGTAATTATATTTATACTGAGAGTGAAATTAGAAACAATGTTAAAATTATTGGTCGGGACCCTGCAACTTATACCCAGTATAATGATTACACTTATAAAGTAGAAAAAGAAGAAGTTGATGAATTAATAATCCGTTTCAAAAGATCAATTTCCGAAAGCAGCTGTATTTTAATGTCAGGTTCAGTTCCGGAAGGGGTAGATTTTGATATCTATCAGCGCTTAATAAAAATTGCTAAAAAGAAAGGCAAACATGTATTTTTGCAGGCCAGTGGTGAGGCACTTAAACTTGCCCTGGAGTCAAAGCCTGATGTTGTTACACCATATTTTAAACATCATAAATCAATTTTAGATATGGAGATGAATAATAAGGAAGATTATATTAGAGCCGGCAAAAAAATGCAGGAAATGGGAGCAAAAAGAGTAATGATTCCTTTTCACTGTGACCGTCTGCTTTTTGATAAAGATGGAGAAATCTATCAGCTTTCACCAAAGGGTTACTGTATAATTAACTGGCTGGGGGCAAGTGATGCCTATAATACTGCCTATCTGGACTATGCTTTTAAGACTGATAAATTTGACTTTTTAGAAGCAAATCTCCGTGGAGGAGCAGCAGCCCTCTGGATTGCTGAAAATAAAGAAATTTATTTAGAAAATCGCAAAAATTATAACTGCTGTCTGGAAAGACTTGAAATTAATAAGCTGGAGGTGTAAAAAATGAGCAATGTAAAAGATTATATGATAAGGACTATGAATTCAGTAACTCCAGATGACAGCATTCGTAAAGCTATAATTTTAATGTATAGATCAGAACAGTCTGTATTGCCAGTGGTGGATCATCAGAATCTTTTTGTGGGGACAATTTACAGCAACAATATTTTGAAAAATATAATTCCCGAGAGTTTTGGGTTTTTAGACAGCAGCCGTCTTTTTTATGAAGTAAATGAAGCGGTGGAGAATCTTAAAGATGTTAAAGATGAGAAAGTAGAAAAATATATGGCCCGGAACCGGGATGCTGTCAAAGAAAATAGTGATATGAAAAAAATTGCTGATATTATGCTTAATAATAAAGAGTCACTGCTTTTTGTAACTAATGAAAAGGGTTTTTTGCGGGGCTTTATTGAGAGGTCCAACCTGCTGCATTACCTGCTGGATGAGGCAGAAAACAGGGCAGATTAGAACAGGAGAGTATATTTTAGCCGGGCAGGATTATTAAATAATATTTATAAGTTTATAAGAAAAAATTGGCCTGTAGTGAAAAAGTGAAGATATTACAATTATTTTTAATTTTATTTTAAGATTGATAGTCTATAATGAGGTGTAAGAATGGAAAATAGTGTAGAAACAAGTTTTGAACTGCATAATTTACAGGAATGGTTTCATGTCTATGACCTACAGACAAAGTCAATTTATTTACTGGCTTTCTTTTTGGTGCTGGCAATGCTGGCAATCATCTTTTCTAAGAAATATAATTTGCCGATTGTAGTGGGATATGTGCTATTTGGTATAGTTATCAGTCCCGATATTTTAAATTTAATTCCTTTTTTGGAAAGCGAGTTTCACAGCTGGTATGAGTTTTTAATTATAAAAATGGATTATATAACTCAAATTGCACTGGCCTTTATTGTTTTCACGATCGGGAGTGAACTTTCACTGAGAACATTTAAAAGGCTGGGTAAAAGTATTTATATCATCACCATCTTTGAAGCTCTGGGGGCAGCTTTAATTTCAGCCCTGGCAGTATATTTAATCGGAGCTCCAATTTATATGTCTCTGATTCTAGGGGCTATTGCTGCTGCTTCAGCTCCAGCTTCAACGATTATGGTTTTAAAGGAATATAATGCCGAAGGACCGCTCAGTTCAACTCTTATGGCGGTTGTCGGTCTGGATAATACTCTGGCTCTGATTCTTTTTGCTCTAATTAGTCCAGTTGCAATGATGTTTATCGGAACAGGAGGGACCCTCTCTTTTCAGCTTTTATTAACTCCTGTTATTGAAATATCAGCAGCTATTCTGATCGGTCTGGCAATTGGCTATCTAACCCAGTATTATATCAGCAGGGTTGAAGATAAGACTAAAAAGGTTGTGTCGCTGCTGACTTCAGTAGTTCTCAGTTCGGCACTCAGCCTGGCTTTTGGACTTTCATCACTGATTGCCAACCTGGCACTTGGATTTGCTATCAGAAACTTTGCCGAAAAGAATCTGGAAATTTCAGAATATCTCGATACTCTGACAATTCCACTTTATGCAATGTTTTTTATTTTTGCCGGTGTTGAAATCAGATTTTCAGAGATGGGGTCAGCAGTCTTTTTAATTACCGCTCTGGTCTTTTTGATTTCGCGGATTATTGGTAAATATGGTGGAGCGGTTCTGGCAGGTCGTTTTTCAGATGCAGATCCAGTAGTTAAAAAATATATCGGTCTCGGTTTATTTCCACAGGGAGGAGTTGCCATTGCTCTGGCTTTCTCCGTTCAAAGACAGTTTACCCAGATTCCGGATACATCATTGATGATTCTTAATATGGTGATTCTGACAGCTGCTCTAACTGAAATCTTTGGTCCCTTATTTACCAAGGAAGCAGTAATTAGATCAGGAGAAGCAGAGGAATAACAGATAAATTTAAATAACAGGAAGGAGTATGCCATTGAATCTATTGAATAAATTCAGCAAGAAAATTGCTATTGATTTAGGAACAGCTACAGTTATTATTTATGAAAGTGACAAAGGTATAGTTCTGCAGGAACCTTCTTTTGTAGCTATTGATACCAAATCAAATAAAGTTATTGCAGTTGGAGAAGA
>JBKHFK010000135.1:0-5176 GCA_046540295.1 Halanaerobium sp. | reverse complement strand
TCAAATTGCTGTAGTAGCCCTAATTGTTGATATAGTAATTAAAATGTGGCAGAAAGTAGAATTTTTAAATTTTAAACTGATCTTTAAAAATTATTATCGCAGCTAAACTTGCAGATAATAATTTTTTATAATATAATTGGTATAGACCACATGTTGTATATTCCTTAAGAGGAGGCAAAAATCATGCAGAAAATTAATAAAAATAGTCCCCTCCCCCTCTATTACCAGCTTAAAGAAAGTATTTTAGATTCCATTAACACTGAAGAGTTTGAGGTTGGAGAAAGACTGCCGTCGGAAAGAGAGCTGGCAGAATATCATAATATCAGCCGAATGACTGTTAAAAAGGCGGTTGATATTCTGGTGGACAATGGTTATTTAATTAGAAAACAGGGCAGTGGAACCTTTGTTGCTGACTATCAGCCTGGTTACAGTATCTCACCACTTTTAAGTTTTAGCAGAGAAATGGAGAAAAAAAGCCTTAACTATACTACTCAAATCTTAAATTTTGAAAAAGTTAATAATCCTCAGGCAGCAAAAAAAATGAATTTAAATTCAAAAACGGAACTTATTAGGCTGGAAAGGTTAAGACTAATAGAGAAAAAACCATTTCTGCTGGAAAATACCTATCTGGCTGCTGATCAATTTGCTGATTTAAAAAAAGAATTACTGGAAAACAACTCTCTTTTTAAAATTATCAGGGATAAATATAATATTCAGCTGACAAATGCCGAGGCAGAAGTGGAAGCTGTTATTTTTAATCTAGATATTGCAGATAAAATGCAGGTTAAGGAAGGTATGCTTGGACTTTATTTTGAGCAGTTCAGCAAAAATGAAACCAATAAAATAATTGAATATACCTCTGCTTATTACAGGAATGATAATTATAAATTTAAATTCTCTTTTGAATTAGACTAATTTTTTAAAAGGATGTGTAAAAATGAGAATTATTGTAGAAAAAGATTATCATGCAATGAGTAAAAAGGCTGCCTTAATGGTTGCAAGCCAGATAACTTTAAAACATGACAGTAATCTGGGGCTGGCAACCGGAGGCACACCCCTGGCAATGTATGATAAACTAATCGAGATGTATAGAGAAGATGAAGTAGATTTTAGTGAAATTCAGAGCTTCAATCTGGATGAGTACTGTGGGCTTGAAGCAGACCATCCCAACAGCTACCACTATTATATGAATGATAATTTTTTTAATGATATTAATATCAAAAAGGAAAATATCCATATACCTGATGGTAGTGCTGAGGACTTTGAAAAAGAGTGCCGCAACTACGAAGAATCTATAAAAAAGGCCAGAGGAATTGATCTGCAGATTCTTGGTATTGGATCAAATGGCCATATTGGTTTTAATGAACCTGCGGAAAATTTAAATGTAGCAACTGAAGTTGTTGATTTAACAGAAGAAACAATTGAAGCCAACAGCAGATATTTTGAGAGCATAGATGAGGTTCCCAAAAAAGCAATTTCTATGGGGATGGCAACCATTCTCAAGGCTGAGCGGATTGTTCTGCTGGCAAGTGGCAAAAGTAAGGCTGAAGCTATCAAAAGAACTGTCAGCGGCAAAATTTCGACTCAGGTTCCAGCTTCTTTATTACAGACTCACCCCCAAATTACTGTACTGCTCGATCAGGAAGCTGCATCATTAATTGACCAGACTGAACTTTCAGCTGATTGTCACTTCGAAATCTGTGACTGAAAACTCGGGAAAAGATTCTATAAAATCAAGATATTTATCCATCACACTCTGCAGATATTGATAATCACTGCCTACAAGAGCGGCTCCGAGTACAGCAGTCTGAATATAATCCTGAGCCTCCACTTCTGCTGCAGAAAGCTTAAATTTATTTCTGCTTTTCTGCAGCAGACTTTTTATTATTCGACGCTTATCTTTTAGAGTTGAAGCACCCGGAAGATATAATTTAATTTCACAGCTGGCTATTAACATCTTTAAAGCTCCCCTTATTTCAGTTGATTTTACCATCATTTGAATCTGAATACTCTTTTTCGCTCTTCAGTATCTGAAACTCAGAATCCTGATTATCAATTTTTTTTGCAGAGCCAAAATGAATGGTCTGAGTTGGAAAGGCAAAGTTAACTCCAAGCTCTTCTAATTTCTCTTTTAACTGAAAGTTAATCTGCTGCTGAATTCCCATATAAACTCTATAATCACTATCTTTAACATAATAAACAACCTGAAAAAGCAGACTGGAAGCTGAGAATTCAGCAAAATGAACACGATCAATTTCTGCTTTATCAATAGATTTAATAATATCTTCCACAATTCCGCTTACTTTTTTCAACTTTTCCAGAGGAGTATCATAGGTTAGACCAAAACTGAAATTAATTCTCCGCTGTTTCATTCTTTTGTAATTATTAATCCTGGAATTGACCAGATCAGTATTGGAAATAATGAGCTGTTCTCCACTTAAACTCCTGATTCTTGTTGTTTTTACTCCAATATGTTCTATTGTGCCTCGATATTCACCTGTAATAATAAAGTCACCAATATCAAAGGGTTTATCAAAAAAAGAGTGAGATAATTTTTTAAACTGTTATTTAAAAGAACTGTTCCCAGTCCGACTTCCTGCATAAATTCTCCTCCTTATCTAATATCGTCGGGAGACTTAATTTTATTTTTCTCCTGGTACATCCGATTATCAGCTTCATTTATTAACTGATCAAGACTTTTTTTATAATCAGGAGAATATTCGGCTGCTCCATGGCTGGCCGAGATTTGATAACTATTTTTATTATTAACTGTAGCTTTTTTTAATTTTTCTTTAATTCTAATCCATATTTTTTCAGCAGAATCCTGATCACTGTGTGGCAGAATTAATAAAAATTCGTCTCCCCCCAGCCGAACAACTCTATCATTATGGCGCAGGGAACGCTGTAAAATATCGCTAAACTGCTGCAGCAGCTCATCACCTTCCTGATGACCAAAATTATCATTGACCCTTTTAAGATCATTGATATCTATAAAAACCACTGCCAGCACTTCATTATTTGCTTCAGCTTTTTCCATTTCATCTTTGAGATAATCAAGACCAGCTCTTCTGTTTAAAACCTCAGTTAATAAATCAGTAGAAGCATATTTTTTTAATCTTGCTTCCATATCTTTTCTCTGGCTGATATCTCTAAAGATAATAACCTTCCCCTGGTTTTCATCTACAGCAGCTGCAGAAAATTCAATCGGAAAATAATTATTATCTTTGGTAGTTAAAATTGCTTCTCTATTATTAATTTCTCCCTTTTCTAAAAGTAATTTAGAAAGGGATATCTTTAGTTCTTCTGCTTTAGGAATCTCATCTGGTACCATTTCTAATTCATTCTTTTCGTCAACATCTAGCAAAATTTTAAAAATTTCTGTACATTCTTTTCCCCTGGCTTCTGCAAGGGTCCAGCCCAGCATCTCTTCAGCTTTGGAATTTAAATAAACAATCAGATCATCCTGATCAGCAGTAATAACTCCCTCAGCTATACTGGAGAGGGTGATTCTATATTTTTCTTTTTCTGCCTTCAACAACAAATTCTGTTTATTTAATTTTCGCTGCAGATTAACAAGCTCATTATTTAATCTGCTCATTTCATTATAAATCTCATCTTCTGTCAGTGATTTTTCCTGTGAAATTTTTTCTTTTAAGCTGTGCCTTAAGTTATTAACATAACTGTTATTGATTTTCATTAACTCTTCATAATACTTAATTATCCCCTCTGACTGATTGGCTGCAATTAATATTTTCCTTTGATCCAGGTTATTAAGCACTATAAATATATATGATTCTGATTTATCTCCCAGCCTCAGATTAATTTCTCTCCCAAAAATAACTTCTTTTTCTTTTACTTCTTTTAAGAGAGAAAAATATTTTTTTAAACTGCCTTCATCTACAAATCTGCTGAAATTTTTCTCCCTGAAATCAACTTTGCTGTTTAATGAATTATAAATCACTTTCCTAATCTGACTGTCCTGATCAATTTTAACTATAAAACCACTGCTCTGATTATTTGGGTTTATCATAATAATGAATCAGCCACCTTTACTGCCTCTTTTGCATCGACTGCAAAAGCATCAGCACCAATTTTTTGCCAGAGATCATCACTCTGCATAAAAAGCCTGCCTCCAACCATAATTTTAATACCTGCAAAATTTTTGTTTCCCCTTACTGCTTTAATTAAATTTCTACTGTCTGCTAACTGATCGGGAAGTGTAGCCGAAATGGCAAGCAGATCAATCTCCTTTTTTTGTAAAAGATTTAAAATTTCATTTACTGGAGTATTTGAACCAAGATGGATGGTGTCCCAGCCGTTCAGCTCAAGCAAATCAGCAACCATTCTAATTCCCAGTTCATGCAGTTCATCTCCAATACAGGTTGTTAAAACTTTTTTGCCCTTTTTTAAATGGCTAAAAATTTTTGGATATAATTGTGACATGGCCAGTTGAGTTACTGAAGTTGCATAGTGTTCCTGAGCAATACTGATTTGATTTAACTGCCAGAGTCTGCCGATTTCATACTGAACTACCTGAAATATATTCAAATATATATCCTCAATTGCTGTCCCCTGATCAACTAAATCCATTATTAATTGAACAGCTTTTTCTCTTTCCATATTTAATAAAAACGAAAGATAATTCTCTGCTTTTTGTGCCAAAAAATTATCCTCTTTGATAAATGACTGCTGATAATTATCGGGATTATCAAGATTTATTTCGGCAGCATTTAAAATCTGATCAATAAGCTTAAATTCTTCCGGTTCTAATTCTAAACTGAAAACATTTTTAATCGCCAGCAGATGATTATTTAAAACTTCAATCCCAATTCCTCTTTCCTTTAAAACAGTATAAAGCCAGTTATAGTAGTTGACAAAAATATTTTTTTCATCTATATAAACTGCCTGAGCCAGATAGTTTAAATTAGAGGCTGTATCACTTTTATTTTTTTTAATCATTGCTGAATTATATTCTGTTTTTAAATAGTAGAATAACAATAAATCAACTTGTGCCAAGGACAGACACAAGTATTGATTCACTTGTGAACTATTGGAAAAAATTAGCTGTAAAGAGATACAACAAAATTGAGAATAGATTGAAAACAGATAATGATCTATTATTTTGGATGAAAGACAAGAATTGGGAAGATATATGCATATAAAGACAGGGAAAGAC
>JBKHFK010000134.1:0-5176 GCA_046540295.1 Halanaerobium sp. | reverse complement strand
CATTTCTGACCTGGCTTCCTTAATCAATCTAATAAATTCTTTAGCAGTTTCTGTTACCTGCTCATAGTCACCTGTTTTAGCTCCTTTACTTAAAGAACTACCTACACCAACAGCTAAACTACCAGCTTTAATCCAGTCTTTAACATTATCAAGGCTAACTCCACCAGTTGGCATTAGAGGTGCCTGTGGTAAAGGTCCTTTAATTGCTTTAATAATCTTAGGACCAAATAAGGTAGCAGGAAAAATCTTAACAATATCTGCACCATATTTCATTGCTTTAACAACTTCTGTTACACTCATCGCACCGGGCATAACGGCTTTCTGATAGCGGTTACACATTGCAATTGTTTCTTCATCTAAAGAAGGAGAAACAATATACTCAGCCCCAGCTAAAATACAGGCACGTGCTGTCTCTGCATCCAAAACAGATCCTGCTCCAATTAAAATTTCATCTCTGCTGTACTCATCAGTAATCTGCTTGATTACATCAACTGCTCCTGGAACAGTCATTGTAATTTCAATAGCATCAATTCCACCCTTTTTTACAGCTTCAGTAATTTTAAGTGCTTTTTCTGCATTTTCGGCTCTAACAACAGCAACAATCCCGGTTTCCTCAACTCTTTTTAAATCTTCAACTTTACTCATTAAATAAGCCTCCTTTAATTTTTTAAACTTTTTCGTCAAAACAGCTAACAAATTCTTTGAATCAATTAGTCAGTATTTTGATACAGTGTTTCTAATAGTAAAACACTGTTTTATTTATATCTCATTTTATATTATTCTATACTCAAATTAATAATCCTTCTTTTTTTATAAAAAAATTTTAAAAATCTTTGTGAAATAAAACACCTGTACCCGGTACGAAATATTCTTTTCGTACCGGGTACAGGTGAAATTAATTACATATTGTTGAGCTTATTTTATTATATCAGTTCCCATAAATGGTCTTAAAACCTCAGGTACTGTAACCGTTCCATCTTCATTCTGATAATTTTCTAAAATAGCAGCTACAGTTCTTCCAATCGCCAGACCGGATCCATTTAAAGTATGCACAAATTTTGTGCTGGCATCTGGTTCAGGACGATAACGAATTCCAGCTCTTCTGGCCTGAAAATCTTCAAAATTAGAACAGGAAGAAATTTCTCTGTAAGTATCATAAGCCGGCATCCAGACTTCTAAATCATAGGTTTTAGCAGAAGAGAATGTTAAATCTCCTGTACATAAACTTACAACTCGATAAGGCAGTTCCAATTTCTGCAGTACATCTTCTGCATCTGCAGTGATTTTCTCTAACTCATCATAGGAATCTTCCGGTTTAACAAACTTAACCATTTCTACTTTGTTAAACTGATGCTGACGAATAATACCTCTGGTATCACGACCGTGAGCCCCAGCTTCAGCTCTAAAACAGGCACTGTAGGCTGTTAAATACTCCGGCAGCTTCTCCACATCCAGAATTTCATCTCTGTACATATTGGTTACCGGCACCTCAGCAGTTGGGATTAAATAATAATCATGGCCTTCAAGCTTAAACATATCTTTTTTAAACTTGGGCAGCTGTCCGGTCCCGGTCATGCTATCTGCATTAGCAATAAACGGTGGAAAAACTTCTTTATATCCGTGTTCATCTGTATGCAGATTGAGCATAAAATTGATTAAAGCTCTTTCCAGTCTGGCACCTGCACCCTTAAGAAATGTAAAGCGGGTACCGGTTACCTTTCCCCCTCTTTCAAAATCTAAGATATCCAAATCTTCCCCAATATCCCAGTGAGCTTTAAATTCAAAATCAAATTTTCTCGGCTCTCCCCATTTTTTAATTTCCTTGTTATCCTCTTCATCACTACCAACAGGTACAGAATCATGCGGAATATTTGGTATAGCTAAAAGCAGATCATTTAATTCTGCTTCCACTTCTGCTACCTCTTGGTCAAGCTCTTTAATCCGGGCAGAAACATCCTGCATCTCAGAAATTAAATCAGAGGCATCTTCTCCATTTCTTTTTAATTCTCCAATTTTATCAGAATTAACATTGCGCTTATGTTTTAACTGCTCAGCCTCATATAATAAATCACGTCTTTTATCATCAAGTTCCTGAAATTTTGCTACTGGTGATTCCATATTTCTTTTTTCCATAGCCTCTTCTACCACTTCTGGATTTTCTCTAATAAATCTCATATCTAACATTTTTATTCCTCCTTAAAATTTATTGTAAATTTAATTTTAACTTTAAAATAACAATCACTAAAAATATATTTTACCCTTCTAAATACAAAAAACTCCTCCCTAAAAAGGGACGAGATTGCTCGTGGTGCCACCCTAATGACAGTATCCAAAATACTGCCGCTTAAATAGATTTAACGGTCTCCACCGGTTTAGCTTACTCAAAACTTTTCGGCCTCACAGCTCCAGACTGGATTCAATTATTAACTGGCTGATTTGCAGCGGCCACCAGCTTTCTGATTTCAGTTAATAAATCTACTAATGTCTTTCTCAGCTTTTATACTACTGGCTATTTATTATGCTAATTATATTACAGCCCTTTTCTAAATTCAAGTTAAAATCACAAAATTTTATTCTAAATCAAATTATCTTTCTTAAAAATAATAAATTTCAACAGTTTAAAGTTAATCAAAATAGATTTTTTCCAGACGCTCACTTAAATTACAGACAATTTCATAATTAATTGTACCACAGAGTTCAGCAATGTCAGTAGCTGAAATCTTCTCATTTCCCTGCCTTCCAATTAGTACAACCTCATCTCCAACTTCAACATCTTTTATCCGATCAACACTAATAATGGTCTGCCCCATACAGACTCTACCTCTAATTGGAGCTCGCTGTCCTCTAATCAATACCTCTCCCCGATTGGAAAGCAGCCTCGGATAACCATCTTTATAACCTATCGGCAGAACTGCCAGTTTTTCTTTACTATCAGTTTTATAAGTTGAACCATAACTAACAGCAGAACCAGCTGGCAGGGTCCGAAGCTGAACTATTTTTGTTTTAAATGTTAAAAGCGGTTTTAAATCAGCTTCTTCATTTAATTGAGCAGATGGTAGAAGTCCATAAAGCATAATTCCAGGCCTGACTAAATCAAAATAACTTTCTTTTAAATCAATTACGGCTGCACTATTGGCCATATGTAATACCGGTAATTTAAAGCCAGCAGCTCTGATTTTAGCTAAAACAGTTTTAAATTTCTGCAGCTGCAAATAAGAAAATTCTTTATCTTCTTCATCAGCTCGGGCAAAATGAGTAAAGACACCTTCAATTTTGATGTTTTTTAGTTTTCTGGCAAATTGAAAAATTTCCGGAAGTTCTTCTGGTAAAAAACCTATTCTTCCCATTCCTGTATCAAATTTTAAATGGATTTTTATCATTTTTTCTGCTTTAATACCTGCTTGATTTAAATCATTTAATGTTTTTATGCTGGCAGCAGTCTGAATTAAATTACCCTTTATAATATCTTCATACTGGGAAGCTAAAACCTCAGCCAGAACTAAAATTGGCTTTTTGATTCCAGCCTCTCTCAATTCAATTCCTTCATCTGGACTGCCAACACAAAAATATTCTACTCCCAGCTGAGCTAGTTTTTTAGAAACTTTAACAGCACCATGACCATAGGCATTAGCTTTGACAACAGCTGCAATTTTAGTCTTTTTATCAATTTTACTGCGAATAAATTTATAATTATTTTCTAAAGCATCAAGATCAATTTCAATCCAGGCCGGTCTTTTTAAATTAAGCTCCATCTTTTTACCCCCATAAAACCGCTATAACTTATTTCCTAACTTTTTTCTAATTATTTTCCTGCCATGATTCTAATAATTTATCTAAATTTTTATGTTTTTGATTAAAACTTTCGGCAACTGCCTGGCAAATTATTTCGCCCTGATAAATATTTAAACCTAAGGCCAGTGAATGGTCATTGAGCATAGCTTTTTTATATCCCTGTCCAGCTAATTTTTTAATATAAGGCAGAGTTGCATTGGTCAGAGCAAAGGTTGAAGTTCTGGCAACTGCTCCCGGCATATTAGCAACAGAATAATGAATTACTCCATATTTGGTAAAGACTGGATCATCATGAGTTGTTGGATATGTACCTTCTATACAACCACCCTGATCAATTGCTACATCAACAACTACAGAACCATCAGTCATAGTTTTAATCATTTCCTCTGTAACCAGATTGGGGGCCTTAGCTCCAGGAATTAAAACTGCTCCAATTACTACATCTGCCTCTTTTACTTCCTCAGCGACGTGAGATTGATTGGACATTATTGTTTTAATTCCACAGGAAAAAGTATCATCAATATAGCGCATTGTTGACTGTTTAATATCCATAATTATTACATCTGCTCCCATACCAAGGGCAATTTTGGCTGCATTACGACCAACTATACCCCCTCCAATAACAACAACCTTAGCTGGCTTAACTCCAGGAACTCCTCCCAGCAGCATTCCACTCCCACCTTTTGGTTTTTCCAGAAAAGAAGCTGCCGCCTGAACAGATAATCTACCTGCAACCTCACTCATTGGAGTTAATAGAGGCAGTTCACCATCTGCAGTCTGAACAGTCTCATAAGCAACTGCAGTTACTCCTCTTTTCTTCAGTGCTTCTGTTAATTCCTGGTCTGCAGCTAAATGAAGATAGGTAAATAAAATTTGTCCCTTTCTAAATAAATCATATTCCTTTTTTAAAGGTTCTTTAACTTTAATGATCATTTCTGCCCGCCTGAATAATTCTTTTTTATCAAAAACTATTTCTGCACCAGCTTTTTTATAATCGCTATCGGTAATACCGCTCCCCAAACCGGCATTTTTTTCAATTAAAACTTGATGACCGGCTTTTTTTAAAACTTCAGTACCTGCAGCTGTTAAAGCTACTCGATTTTCATTGTTTTTAATCTCTTTTGGCACAGCAATTATCATTAAAATCAGCTCCTCATTAAATTAAAAAATTTATCTAAATTAATAATATCAGATATAATCTTTTATTAAAAGTTTTATTTAGTTTTGATTGTGTCAAGTAGCTTTTGGAAATAAATTAAGACTCCCTATAAATATTTTAGAATGCAATAGACTTTATCGCTCTTTGTAAACCATTGACTTTGCCTTTGCGTAAAGCAGGAACTGTTTCCTTAGCAACTGGAAATAATGTTTTTCTGTGATCTAT
>JBKHFK010000133.1:0-5252 GCA_046540295.1 Halanaerobium sp. | reverse complement strand
GAAACAATGTATAAAAAAACATTAAAAGCATCAGAAATTTAAATGAAGCTGTCTGCGGAAATAATAAAACTGTAGTTAATGTACCGAGCAGAGTTATAAATAAAACTTTTTTATTTTCATGGAAGTAATCTGTTAAAAAACCCCAGAAAGGCATCAGCATCAGAGCAAAAATTCTGGGTATGGCATTGACCAGACCTATTTGAAAAGAATTAAGCCCTGCATCCTGAAAATAGATATTAAAATATCCAAATGCCGCCATTGTTATATAAAATATAAAGTTATAAAGCTTGAAAGTCAAACAAATCAGTCCTCATTTAAAATAATTGACTCAACCATCAGGTCTTTGTTGAATATTTTATCAGAATAAACCAGCAGTTCTTCCAGGCTAATATCTTCGATAATAGCTGCCAGTTCAAAAATATCAATTCCCAGTCGCCGGTAATTAATAAATTCGGCTCCCAGATGATTAAAATTATTAAATAACCTGATAAAACTTCCCTGATATTTTCTTTTAATTCTCTGAAAATTATTTTTAATCTCATCATGATCTATATCAATCAGTTTTTCTTTAACTCTTTTTCTCATCTCATCTGGTTTACTGCTTTCTCCATGTAAATGAACATAAGCATAATCAGGTTTTTTATGATAGGTCCCGGAAAAACTGTTATCAATAATTCCTTGCTCATAAAGCTGATTATAGTTTTTGCTGCTGCGTCCAAAAACAATATCCAGAAGTAGATTAACAATATATTCTTTTTTGATTATCTGAGCTGGTTCTTCACTTTTAACAGGATCCTTAAAAGCAATCTGAACCATCGGCCGAGAAATATTCATTTTTTCCTGAACCAGTTTTCTTGCAACAGTTTCTGGCTCTTCTTTTATAATCCTTACCGGATTCTTAAAATGTGGAAAATGTTTTTTTGCCTGATTTTCTCTAATTAAATTAATTATTCGCTGGGGATCAAGGTCTCCAATTAAGATTAAATCCATATTGGAGGGCAGATAAAAATTATAATAACAGATATATAAATCCTCGGGTGTTATTGACAACACACTCTCTTCTGTACCTGCTATATCATTTTTGACTGGATGTTTGGAGTATAAAGCAGAAAGTAAATTAAAATAAGACCTCCAGTAGGGATTATCCTGATACATCTTAATCTCCTGAATAATAATTCCCTTTTCTTTTTTAACATTTTCATCACTAAAATATGGATCTTCTACAAATTCAATTAAATTAATTAATGAATCTTCAAAATTACTGCTGCTGGAAAATAGATAATTGGTGCTGTCAAAATTTGTATACGCATTTGCAGAAGCACCGAGATCAGCAAATTTATCAAAAATACTCTCTTCTTTATCTTCAAAAAGCTGATGTTCTAAAAAATGGGCAATTCCCAAAGGCATATTTCTCCTGCGCCCATTTTTAACATCAATGAAATCTATATCATTTGAACCAAAATCTACTGAAAGCATGGCATATTGTTTTACATAGTTTTTTTTGGGAAAAATATAGATATTTAAACCATTGTCCAGTTTTTCCTTAACCAGAGTTTCATCCATGTTTTTATTATATATGCTTTCCAAATTGATCAATCCTCACTTTTTAATAAATAAATGGTATCCATTTTTAATTTTTTTGCAACTGAAATTATATCTTCTCTGTTTACAGCTTCAACACCTTCTAATGTTTTGCTGATTGATTCTTCCTTTTTGTTGACAAGACTCAAAAGAAAATGAGCAGAAAGTGCCTTGTTGCTGTCTAAATCCTGTTTTAAATGATTAATAATACTTCTTTTAGAACGCTTAAATTCTTCCTCACAAAAATCACCGGCCGCCACTTCGGCAATTTCCTGTTTAACAAGTTCTACTACCTTCTGGCGGTTTTCAGCATTAATACCACTGTTAATTAAAAGTAAACCTTTGGTAGTTTCAATAGATGAACTTACATAGTAAGCCAGACTTCTTTTTTCTCTGATTTCCTGAAATAATCTTGAGTGAGTTGAACCACCAATCAGGCTATTAAATACCAGTAATGAATAATAATCAGGCTTATTTCTGGTGATCCCGGTCCTAAAACCAATGGACAGCCTCGCTTGATTAACCTTTAATTCCTGTTCATAAAAATCTGTTTTTTTATCCCTGTAGATTACTTCGGTACTCTCATCAAAAATATCTTTTCCGGCTGTCAGCTCTGTATTCTCAAAAATATTATCAACAAAACTGCTCTTAAAATTTCCAACTAAAAACAAAGACCTCTTAGCCTGATTGATTATTTTTTGATAATGCTCAAAAAGCTCCTGATTGCTTATTTGATCAAGAACTGAAACCGAACCCATCTTGTAAATTCCATACTTTTCATTTTTGCACATTCTGGACAAACAATTTTCAACTGCAAAACTATATTTATCGTTAATTAAAGATAAGATATCCTGTTTCAAAATTTCTTTTTCCTGTTTAAAATACTTATCCTTAAATTTCCCTGCTTCAGTTAAAGGATTAAAGATTATATCATTTAGTAAATTAAAGGCATCTACAGTCAAATTGCTTTTATGAGTTAGAAACTTTTCGTTGACCATCTCCAGTGAAAATCTTAAAATCTGATTTTCACCCCTTTTTAAAATATTAAAGCTCATATTTGATCCATATAAATTTTCCAGTTCAGTTTTAATTAATTTATTATCTCTATATTTTTTTGAACCCCGCTCCAGAATTGAGGGAATCAGGGCATTCATGGCTGCCTCTTTTTCGTTCTTCAGAGGCAGCATGAAATATATCTGAATCAGATTTGTTTTAAATTTATCTGTTGGCAGATGATGTAAATTAAATCTATTTTGATAATTTTTAAATTCTAAGTCCTTCATATATAATTACTCTCCTGTTCTGGATAATTGATTTAGTACTTCTCCTAATTCAGTTATTATTTCTCCATAAGCGGCAAAATCTCCATCCTGCAGAGCCTGTTCGGCTTCCTCATACAGTTCACTGGCTTCACTGATCAATTCTGCGCTGCTCTCCGGCATTAAATCTTCACCTGACTCTTCAGCTTCTGATTCCGACTGAGCATCCTCAGCTTCTGATTCATCTGTTTCTCCATCTGTTTCTTCTGTTTCTGTTTCATCTGTAATTCCTGCGTCTTCAGGATCAACTCCGGTTTCTTCTTCAATTTCTTCTATATCTTCTTCAGGAACGGCAAGTCCCTCACCTTCCTCTAATAAGGCCTTTAATGCTTCCTCTAAGTTTTCTCTCATAATTATCTGGTCTTTATAAGCAACTATTACCCGACGCAGTTCTGGAATACCTCCACTTTCAGCCTGCAGAAAAATTGGCTCAACATATAAGACACTGTTATTAACTGGTATAACCAGCAGATTACCCCTAATTACTTCTGAACCACGCTGACTCCAGAGTGAAAGCAGCTGTGAAATTTCTGATTCCTGATCAATTCTGGATTCAATTTGATTTGGTCCATAGACAAGTTGATCTTTAGGAAATCTATAGGCAAATAATTCACCATAATGTTCTCCATCATTACGAGCTGCCATCCAGGCTACCATATTATTTCTGTTTGACGGAGTAAAGGGAGTCATCAAAATAAACTCTGCTTCTTCTTCACCAGGCAGCTGGTTCATAATGTAATATGGTTCTACAGGTATTGTTGATCCCTGATAATTTTCATTTGGAATGTCCCAGACGTCTTCCCGATTATAATAAACTTCTGGATCCTGCATATGATAATTGCTGTAAATTTGAGTCTGGATTTCAAATAAATCCTGTGGGTAACGTAAATGTTCTCGAAGTGATTCTGGCATTTGATCAGCAGATTTAAATAAATCATCAAAAATCCTGCTGTAAGTTACCGCTATTGGATCCTGATCATCAATTACATAATAGTCCAGAGTACCATTATAAGCATCAACTACAACCTTGATTGAATTGCGGATATAATTATCACCCTGTTCATTAAATGGCTGTGAATAGGGATAAAGATCCGTTGTTGTATAGGCATCATAAATCCAGAATAACCTACCTTCAGCATTTACAATATAGGGGTCACTGTCATAACGTAAAAATGGTGCTGCTTTCCGGACCCGTTGATGTATGTTGCGTTCATACATAATCTGACTCTGATTATTTATATCATTAGAAAGCATTATTCTTGTTGTCCCAAAGCGTAGAGCATACATTGCTTTTCGGAAAATATTACTGATTTCCACTCCACCGGTTCCTTCATATTCAGTATAAATATTTTCAGAACCCATTGGGTAGTGAAATTCTGTTTCATCTGTATTTACAATTACATAGTTATCTGTTTTCTCTCCATAATAAATTGAATTATTATCTAAATTTATATTATCATTATTAGTTTTTGGAGGTATATCCTGAACCAGAAATTCTGGCTGACCATTATCCCTAACCTTACCGGCAGGACTCATGGTCACTCCAAGTCCATGTGTATATTTTAAAGTTCTGTTGATCCAGGTCTGGGCCTGAGATGCCAGAGCACTTTGATCTAACTCTCTGGCCCCAAGCATCACCTGAGTATAATCGTCTCCCAGCTGATAGCGGTCAATATCAATATCTTCAAAGGTGTAATACTGTCTTAAAGCCTGCAGCTGATTATAAGAAGTCTGTAAAGGTCGGTGATCCCAGAGTCTGATATTATCAACAACTGTTTCATATTCCATTAACTCTTCATATCCTAAATCATCTGTAGAAAGATCAAAATCTTCATTTTCCACACTGTCAAGATTATAAGCATCTAAAGTTAAATTAATATTATTTTCTATATACTCTTCTTCCAGATTTATTTCATTTGGCTCCACTCTATACTCCTGGATAAAAGCCGGATAAACTCCCGTGAAAATTATTGAGAGCAGAATCCAGGCTCCAATCCCCAAAACCAGAGGCTTATAATTATTTTTAAACAAACTGTAGAGCACTGCCAGAGCAACAAAGATAACAGTAACAAATAAAATCCTGTAGCCCAGCAGATTAGCATTGACATCAGTATAGCCGGCTCCAAAAACCACACCATCTGAAGAAAATAAAATACTGTACATTTTCAATCTGTAATCCCATGCTTTAAAAAGCAGAAAAACAAAAACCAGAATTGACATATGTTTTTTAGCTCTGCTGCTTAATTTAGCTGATATTTCGTTAAAGGAATGGATTCCGGTAAAGATAATATAAATTGCCCCGACCAATATTAGTGAAATAACAACTACTACCATCCCCATTTCCCTTAAGAA
>JBKHFK010000132.1:0-5290 GCA_046540295.1 Halanaerobium sp. | reverse complement strand
AAGATGGCAAAAAAAGATTATTACGAACTGCTCGGTGTTGACCGGGATGCCGATCAAAAAGAAATTAAAAGAGCTTATCGTAAGCTGGCTAAAAAATATCATCCTGATATGAATCAGGGAAAAGATACTTCAGAAAAGTTTAAGGAAATTTCTGAGGCCTATGAAATATTAAGTGATCCGGATAAAAGAGCACGTTATGATCAGTACGGGCATTCAGGAATTAATGATCAGGACTTTAACTTTGATGATTTTGCTCAGGGTGGTTTTGGTGGTCTTGATGATTTGTTCAATATGTTTGGATTCGGCGGCGGTATGGGCGGACGCAGCAGAAGAAATGGACCACGCCGCGGAGCAGATTTACAGTACAGACTTGAGATTTCTTTTGAAGAAGCTGCCTTTGGCGGCAAAAAAGAAATCAGGATCCCACGGGAAGAAGAATGTGACCGCTGTCACGGCAGTGGAGCAGAACCTGGTACAGATGTAAAAACCTGTCCGGAGTGTAATGGCCAGGGTCAGGTGCGCAGCAGTCAGCAGACTCCGTTTGGTCAGTTTACTCAAAGCAGAGTCTGTCCTAAGTGTGGTGGAGATGGTAAAATTGTAGAGGAAGCCTGCCATAAGTGTAATGGCTCAGGTAAAGTTCGCAAACAGCGCAAGTTAACCGTTAATATTCCTGCTGGTGTAGATACTGGTACCAGACTCCGAATGTCCGGAGAAGGACAGGCAGGAGAAAAGGGCGGCCCTGCAGGTGATTTATATATAGTAATCGATGTACAGGATCATGAGATCTTTGACCGCAAGGGTGATGATATTTACTGTGAAGTACCAATTAGTTTTGTACAGGCTACCTTAGGTGATAAGATTAAGGTCCCTACTTTAGAGGGGAAAGTTCAATTTGATATTCCCGAGGGAACTCAGCCAGGCACAAGCTTTAGGCTTAAAAATAAGGGTGTTCAGCACCTTAATGGTTATGGTCGTGGTGATCAGTATATTAAGGTTAAGGTTATGATTCCTAAAGATTTAGATAACAAACAAAAAGAACTGCTGGCAGAATTTGCAGAGATCAGTGGTGAAGAAATAAATCCGGAGCATAAAAGTTTTTTAAAAAAAATAAAGGATGCAATTAATATTTAAATGCTGTAAAAAAGAGCTTATATTAAAAATCAAAAAATTACTCTAATAATGGAGTGGAAAAAATGAATAGATTTTTTATAGATCAGAGTACTGAAATTAATAGTAAGGTAATTATTTCTGGAAATGACTATAACCATCTAAAAAATTCCCTGCGCCTAAATATAGGTGACAGGGTTATTCTTTCTGATGGTAAGGGTTTTGATATGGAAGCAGAAATAATTAATTTTGATAATGAACGGGCTGAACTAATGGTTTTAACTAAAAACGAATCTGAGGTAGAGGCAGGAATAAAGGTCTGGCTGGCTCAGGGTTTACCCAAAAAAAGTAAAATGGATTTAATTGTAGAAAAAGCAACAGAAATTGGTTTTGCCGGTTTAATTCCTCTGGAGACTAAAAGAACTGTAGTAAAATATGATCATAAAAAAAAGGCAAAAAAACAGAGTCGCTGGCAGAGAGTTGCAGAAGCTGCAGCTAAACAGTCAGGTAGAGCTGTTATTCCAGAAATAAAGGAATTTTATAATACAGATAACTTAAAAAAATTAAAGGAAAAATTTGATTATATATTACTTTTATGGGAAGATGAAGTTAGTTATTCAATTAAGAATTTTTTTAAAAAAAATATAGTAAAGTCAGAAGCAAATATTCTGCTGATAATTGGTCCGGAAGGTGGATTTTCTGAGTCTGAAGTTAAAGAGTTTAAATCTGAGCTTGATGCAAAAATTATTACTCTGGGGCCAAGAATTTTGAGAACAGAGACAGCCGGAATAACTGCTCTAACATCAATTTTATATGAGAAAGGTGAACTTGGTGATTAAAAATGATTAAAAAAGCAGCCTTTTATACCTTAGGTTGTAAGGTGAATCAGTATGAGACAGAAGCTGTGATCGATATTTTTTTAGATAACGGCTATCAGATAGTAGATTTTTCGGAAGCAGCAGATGTATATATAGTAAACAGCTGTACGGTAACCAATGAGGCTGCCCGCAAAACTAGGCAGATTGCTCGTCGAGCTAAAAGAAGATCTCCTGACAGTCTGGTGGCAATTGTTGGCTGCTATACTCAGGCTTTTCCTGATGAGGTTAGTCAGATTGAAGAAATTGATTTTGTAATGGGCAGTAATAATAAGGCCGAAATTTTAAATAAAGCTGAAGAAATGCTGGCAGGAAAAGAGGTAAAAACTGAGCTAAAGGAATATAAAGAACTTAGAGATTATGAAGATTTAAACTTAAAAAGACTTTCCAATACTACAAGGGCCAATGTTAAAATAGAAGATGGCTGTAACCAGTTTTGCAGTTACTGTATTATTCCCTATGCTCGCGGACCTGTACGCAGCCGCAGAAAAGATGATGTTGTTGCAGAAATAAAAAAGCTCAGTCAGCAGGGAGTAAAGGAAATTATTTTAACCGGAACCCATCTTGGAGCTTATGGAAGCGAAAAAGGTAATCCAAAAGCATTAACTGAATTAATGCAGAGTTTAACGGAAATTGAAAGTTTAAAAAGAGTTCGCTTAAGCTCAATTGAAGGCACAGAAATTGAGCAGGGCATGATGGATTTAATTGCAGAGGAAGATATATTCTGCCCTCATTTACACCTACCCCTGCAGAGTGGTAGTGATCAAATTTTGAATGCCATGCAGCGCCCCTATACTGTTGCGGAATTTAAAGAAACTGTGTCTGAACTTAGAGAAAGAATTCCTGATCTGGCATTAACTACAGATGTAATAGTTGGTTTTCCTGGTGAGACTGAAGAAACATTTGCTAAAACTATTGAAGTAGTAAAAGAGATTGCATTTGCAAAAGTCCATGTTTTTCCTTATTCAGCTCGAGAGGGAACTCCGGCAGCTGAGATGGAGCAGTTAAATGGAAATATAGTTACAGAATACAGTAAAAAATTGCGGCTGGTTAATGAAGCTTTAATGCTCGATTATCAAAAAAAGTTTCTGGGAGAAAAAAGAGAGGTTTTAATTGAAGAAGTCAGAGACCACAGGACTGATTTATTAACCGGTTATACTGATAATTACCTCAAGGTTCTGGTTGATGGCCCGGACAGCCTAAAAAATGAGCTGGTTGAAGTAAAACTGGAAGAATCTTTTGACTCCTATCATATTCTGGGAAAAATAATAGATTAGCAGGAATATTCTTCTTTTAAGAGAATATAGTTAATAGGAAGAATTTTTGTTTGGAACATATTATATGATTAATTAAAGCTTAAATAAGAAAAATATTAAAGGAGGGATTTTCTTGGCGGACTGTTTATTTTGCAAAATTTCTGCAGGTAAGACGGATACTGATTTTGTTTATGAAGATGATCAGGTGGTAGTTTTTGAAGATATTAATCCACAGGCACCTGTTCATTTATTAATAGTACCTAAAAAGCATATTGCTGATTTAAATCATTTAGAAGAGAAGGAAAATGAATTGATTGGACATATTTATCAGGTTGCCAAAAAAATGGCGGCCGAAAACGAGGTTGCCGAGTCTGGATACAGAGTTGTCAGCAACTGTGGTTCTCAGGGAGGACAGACAGTTTTTCATATTCACTTCCACTTACTGGGTGGACGTCAGCTGCAGTGGCCTCCTGGTTAAAGATATTTTCTTAGAAAATAAAAAGACCTATTTAAAGCTTAATCTAATTTAGATTGGAGTTGTTAAAATGAGTGAACTAAAAAGAAAGTTATTGGAAGATATGAAAAAAGCAATGAAAGAAAAGGATAAAGCGCGACTGTCAGTAATTAGAATGACCAGATCTGAGATAAAAAACAAAGAAATTGAAACAGGTGAAGTATTAGATGATCAGGCTGTTACAGCAGTAATTGCAAAACAGGTCAAACAGATTAAGGATTCACTTGCTGACTTTGAGAAGTCCGGCAAAGAAGATGTTATGAAAAAGCTCTATCAAGAAATAGAAATACTGCAGGAATATCTGCCAGAACAGATGTCGGAAGATGAAGTTGATCAGCTAATTGATCAGGTTATAGCAGAAACAGGTGCTGAAAATATGTCTGATATGGGACAGGTAATGGGTGTTATTATGCCAAAAATAAAAGGCAGAGCTGATGGATCAATGGTCAGTGAAAAGGTAAAGGAAAAACTGAGCAGTTAAATATCAATTTTAAGAAAAATTTTGTAGAAGGGGTTTTTCCCCTTCTTTACTCCTCTTTACTGGAGGTCTAAATATGAAAAGAAAAATTTTAATTTTTTTAATATTATTATTAACGATTACATTTTATAATTCTGCTGCCGCTGAGGCAGAAGTAATTCATCTGCATCTTGATGGTGAAATTAATAACGCAGAATTTGCATTTATTGATAAAAATATAAGTGAAGCAGAAAGACTTGAGTCAGATTTTGTAATTATCGAAATTAGTTCTCTCGGTGGATATGTTGATCCAGCCTTAAAAATTAGAGACAGAATCTTAGAATCAGAGGTAGAGGTGATTACCTTTGTCAGCGGTAGAGCCTGGTCTGCTGCAGCATTAATTGCACTGGCGGGGGAAGAACTATATATTTCTCCTTCGGCAAGTATTGGAGCTGCTGAAACACGCCCCAATGAAGAAAAATATATTTCTGCCTTAAGAAAAGAATTTGCAGCAACAGCAGAAAGAAGGAACAAAGATCCACAAATTGCGGAGGCAATGGTGGATGCTTCCTTAGAGATTGAGGGTTTAATAGAGAGAGAAAAACTTTTAACTCTAACTGCAGCAGAGGCACTTGAGTATGAGATTGCAGATTTTAGCGCTTCGAGCCTGACTGATCTGGCAGGACTGAGAGAAGTTTCTATAAATGAAATTAGAACTGTCGAAAAAAGCAACCTGGAAAGAATAATGGGGGTTATTAGCAGTCCTTATATTAGTTCACTGGTTTTGATTATTGCGTTTTCGGCTTTAATTTTTGAGGCTTTGACTCCAGGTTTTGCTCTGGGTGGGACTGTTGGAATTATTGCTTTATTAATCTTTTTTGCCAGCCATATTTTCACCGGGGCAATTGGCACCGGGATTGTAGTGCTTTTTATTACTGGAGTGATTTTGATTCTGGCAGAAGTTTTTGTTATACCTGGATTTGGAATAGCTGGTATCAGTGGTATTACAGCTGTTATGCTCAGTTTATTTTTCATTTTTCCAAATACTACAATTGCAGTTAGTGTACTGCTGGCGGTTGTT
>JBKHFK010000131.1:0-5293 GCA_046540295.1 Halanaerobium sp. | reverse complement strand
AGATCTTTCTAAAATTATCTCTTTTTTAACCATTTAAAAGTCTCTCCTTAAACTTCTGCTGATTTTTTTTCAGATAATACTCAAAATCAAGGTACTTTCTAATTGCTAGAGATTGATAGGAGGCTGCATCAAAACCTTCTTTTTTATAAAGCAGATAATTTTCTTTAACAACCTCATATTTTAAAAGAGCTGATGCCTTGTTTAAAATAACTAAGTCTATATTATCAATTCCAGCTTTAATTAACTCCTCATAAATTGCAACTTTAATTTCTCCACTTTTTTTAGTATAATTATCTTCTAGGAGGATCGCAATATCTATGTCGCTATTTACACCGGCTTGATTCTTAGCCTGAGAGCCAAAAAGATAAACAGCTTAAACTTCATTACCTGAGCAAAGAGCTACCCAAAACATTTAGCTACTCGAAATAAATTTAAATTTATTTCTTGTCTCTATATAATTATAAAACAAATTGAAGACAATGAACAGAGGGAGGAAACGATTTTGTCAAAAACTATTAAATTAATTTCAATTTTTGCTGCTGTCGAACTCGTGCTGCACGGTATCTGGGAATATTCTGTCTGCGGTATATTTTATACAATGGAAGGTCAGACATTTGTTGAACACCAAATCTTAATGATCCGGGCAACTGTCGGTGATGTCTTTATTGCTCTGGGGCTTTTTTTAATTCTGGCATTTGTCAATCACCACAGCAACTGGTTTCTCGATAAGTGGGAAAGAAAAGATTATCTTATCTCTCTCCTGTATTCAGTCCTGGTAGCTTTCTACTTTGAAGCTCATGCTCTGCACATAGACCGCTGGGGATATCAGGAAAATATGCCGCTTGTTTATGGTACTTCCATTGCCTTAGTTCCAGTTATTCAGCTTAGTTTACTGCTCCCGCTAGGATTTGTATTAACTAAAAAAATCTATCAGTGGAAATTTATCTAGTTTTAGACCTTAACCGACATAAACTTACAAGTACCGTGAACCTGTCAGTTTATGTCAGTTTGTATATTTATTTGTCAAAAAAGCTTCTTTTTAGACATTTTTAGACATAAATCGGGTGGTACACGGCACTTGTAGGCAACTAAAAAGTATAACTTAAATTTATTTCCAGGCCTTTAGTGTCTCCTCCCAGCATCTCATCCTCACTACCGGCTGCAATACTTCCTCTTAACTCAAGCTGCAGATTGCTGCTGAATAAATAAGAGTAGTTGGGGATAAATATAGTGCTGCCGTCATCTAAAAAACTGACCGCCATTATTCCAACTGAAGAAAAATCATCAATTTCATAACTAAGATTTGTATTAAAAAAATCGAGATTATTTTTTAAGACTAAATCAGCATCTGGTTCTGGAGCAGCTTTTAAATTAAAAAAATCGAAAGTTGAAATTTCTCCTTTTACTCCCTCAATTCTTAAGTATTCTCCCTGTAGATAGAGCTGACTGCCGGCAGCAAAATGATAGCTGTAATCACTGCCCAGCTGATAAATATTATAATCAATATCCTCACTCTGCCAGAGTCCATAGGCACCATAAACTCCAGCCGGACCAAAATCCCCTTTAACTGTCAGTCCATAGCGCTCAAAGTCAGCAGCTTCCGCCTCAGGAGTCCTGACATAGCTCCCACTTAAATCAAAACCTCTAAGAGTAGTTCTTCCACGCAGAGCCCATTTGTGCTCTTTTCCATCCACATCAGAAGCTATAAAAGTTAAACCACTGCCCCAGTTAATTGGATAATAAAGTTCAACTCCATCAACAAATTTGGCTTTACTTTCTACTTCCAGATTTTCTGCCCCCAGACTGTAATCAACTGGATTTATTAAAGCACCATAAGACCAGGAAACAGGCTGTCTACCAATTTTTGCTGTCAGCGGACCCAATTTTTCTCTTAAATATAGCTTTTTAAACCAGAGATCTGCTTTATCTTCAGCCGCTTCATCAAGGCTGAGCACCACTCTATTTTGAAGATCAAGTGGAAAATCATAAGGCAGGTACCACTCCAGCTCCAGTTCTGCTGCCAGAGAATTATCCAGTTTAGAATTATTATAGCTTAAATTGCTGATCAGGCTGGCCTCTCCTCCAATATCTGCTGCTTTTAAGCCCGGAACCGGCACTAAAAACAGCATCAAACTAATGAATAATATTATAAAAAGCCCTTTTTTAAGATCTAAAATGTTTTTTTTCAAAACGATCATTACTATTCCCACCCCTACTTTTTTGCTGTATTTTCTCCAATCTGATGCAGCTGCTGAATTTAAAATTTAACTAAAAGAGCAGAAAGTTAACGAAGTCTCTCTAAAGTAAAAATGTCTTCAGGTAATTCCGGGTTAAATTCAATCTCCTTAACTATAAATTCAGTACTTGTATTCTTACGCAGTTTATTTTCCATTATCATCTGCACCGGATACCAGCGTCCATCAATTTCTTCTACCTCAAGCACCTTTGCTTCTTTTAAGAGTCTGCCGCTTTCTGCATATAACTCTTCTTTTAAACCTACAAATCTTTCACTATCAATCCAGATAACCCGACGATAATAGCTTACTTCTTTACCGGGCACCTTAATTCCTTCCAGCTTATAGGCAGATCTTCCCTCATATTCTTCTTCACCCAGAAGTTCAAATTCATAAAGATCAGTTAATTTATCAGATTCCAGCATATCCTGATAGGAAAAATCACTGCCCATCATTCCCTGTTCCAGCATATGTCCTGAAATTTTAACCAGATCTTCTGCATCGGGAAAAAACATCCAGAGGTCATCTCCTCTTTTTAAAAACCTGGTCCCTCTGTCTCTGGGATTTGTAAACTCAGCCATTGCGTTTTCCTCATCCTGCCAGCTGCGCATAACTTTTGTCTGAGTTCTGCCACCACTTTTAATAATCATTTCTGCTTCTGAATAAGCTGTAATAATATATTCATTTTCATCTCTGCGGTTGATTATCTCTTCTGCAGTAAGTTCCTCGGCAGCAATCTGAACTGTAAATAACAAATTAATAATTAAAAATAAAGCTAATAGATTTTTAACCGAAAAATTGTTAAATAGCTTCATCTAAATCTACTCCTTCCAATTTTTTAAATTTCTCGTAGTGCTTCAGTAGGATCAAGTTTTGCAGCCCGTCTGGCCGGAATAATTGCTGTTAAAGTAGTAACCACAACCCCAAATAGAAAAGCAAAGATCATATGCTCAACTTTATAGGTTGGATAAATTACAGGATTCATTAACACATCAATATCCTCAAAAGCAGCACTGTAGTCAAATCCAACTCCTGCCAGATAATAATTTAAAACTCCTCCACCAACAGCACCTAAAAAACTCCCGATAACTGCCATTGCGGAGCCTTCTAAAATGAAAAGCTGCATAATCTCTCGGCTTTTTAAACCAAGTGCACTCATCATCCCAATTTCTTGAGTCCGCTCTTTAACTATCATTAGCAGAGTATTGATCACCACAATCGAGGCTAATAAGACCAGAAAAAGATAAATAAAATTATAAATAGTCTCACTGACTTCTAAAAGTTGAATAAAAGTATTAGCTTCTTTCCAGTTCTGCGCCAGATATTTATTTCCACCATTTTCTGTTAAATAATTTTTTACTGCCGGTAAATACTCACCTGCCTGCTCTCTGTCATCTGTAACTAAAAGAAGCTCCGTGCTTTCCTCATTTAAATTAAGCAGGTCTCTTGCTGTATCAATCGGCATCAAAACTACCTGCTCATTTAAAAGGGGAAGATTGCTTTTAAGCTCACCAACTATCTCAAATGTTGCTCCCTGAAAAGAACTAAAGGCTGTTGTATAAACCATTGTCACCTTTTCGCCAACACTTCTGTTTATCTTATCCAGGAGAGCTGAACCCATTAAAACCTCTCTTTTATCAGCTTCAACCATCCGACCACTGCTCAGTTCCCGACCAATATTAGTAAAAGCAAGTTCCTTTTGACCATCTACTCCCCAGGCCAGCATCTGTACCAGTTCCTCTTCTGTGCTTACAGCTGCTCCAAATTTAAGACGGGGAATTACCATCTCGATTCCATCCAGATTTTTTAAATCTGATTCCATTTCAGTCAGCGATCTACCTTCTAAACCATCAACAGTATGATTTAGGGACAGCAGTTTCTCTTTTTGTTCATATTCGCGGTCAATTACTTTAATATGACCTGTATCATAATGAATATAGAGTGAATATGTGTCTTCAATCATCCCATCTATTAACCCCCTTGTAAAAACAATTACCAGCACTGCAAAGGCAATAGCAAGGATAGAAACTGTTGTTCTCAATTTATTTCTAAACATATTTTTAAAAGCAATAGTAATTAAAAACTTCATTCCCCAACCTCCTTAGCGGTGATAAATTGCTTTTACCGGGTCTTTACGCGCTGCCCAGAGAGCAGGTAAAATACTCGCCAGCACTGAAATTACAACTCCATAAATAAAAACAAAGATAAAAGAACTAATTTCCCAGCCTGCATAAACTCTTCCACTTAAGGGAAAACCATATGTCATCTCTCCCCCACCGGTCATTGCAGCAACATCAATTCCATTAATATTAAAAATTACAAGTCCAATTATTCCCATAATAACACCCATTATACCACCAATTATTCCAATCCCGGCTGCTTCTCCCATAAAGGTATACACAATTTCTCTGTCATGCATCCCCAGGGCTTTCATCATTCCCAGCTCTTCCATTCTTTCTAAAGCAGACAGAATAACAGTATTAACAATTCCTACAGCTGCTAAAGTTAAGATGATTGCAAGTATAATCTGAGTTTCAATATCCTGCATTTCAAGCATTGTTACCAGACTCCTGGCTGCATCTTTCCAGGAATAGGCTTTTACAGGTGATTCTAATCTCGTATTTAAATCTTTAGCTGCAGCAGCAGCCCGATTCTGATCATTTAAACGAATTACATAATGACTGATCTTATTATCTATATTTAACCTCTCCTGAGCTGTAGTTAACGGCAGAAAAACATTGCTCTCATTTAAACTGGGATGAGGGGTATTAAATAAACCAACAATTTCTCCATCAATTGTATTAAAAGTTTTTTCCTCATTCCGGATCAGCATAGTTGCATAATCCCCTACCTCAAAGTCCATCAGTTCAGCCAGCTTTGCTCCCATGATGACCTCACTGCTTTCAGATTCCGGCATCCTGCCTGCTACCAGATGCTTTTCAAGCTCAAAAATCTGACTGTCCTGAGCCAGATCAATACCAACACCAGTCACCGGCAGCTCGTCTGTCCCATTATTTAAATTAACTGAAAAATTAAGCCGCTCTGTCAGAGCCACAAAA
>JBKHFK010000130.1:0-5360 GCA_046540295.1 Halanaerobium sp. | reverse complement strand
GTTGATTCAGCACAGTCACCAGCGGCATAAATATCTTTAATGTTTGTTTCCATTTCTTCATTAACTTTAATGGCTCCTGTTTTACCGATTTCTATTCCCGCTTCTTCTGCCAGTTTAGAGTTTGCCTTAACACCAATCGAAAGCAGTGCCAGATCAGACTCAACTTCTTTACCGGAAGCAGTTATTACTTTTTCTAAACTGCCTGAACCTTCAAAATGATCTACACCATCATCCAAGATCAGTTCAACTCCCTTTTCCCGGAGATGATCTGCTACAATTTCTGCCATCTCCTTACTAAATTGTGGTAAAACCTGATCCTGCAGTTCAACAACAGTTACTTCTATTCCCAGCTCACTAAAAGCTTCTGCCATTTCCAGTCCGATAAGTCCAGCACCAATAATAGCAGCTTTTTTAATTTCCCCCGATTCAACTGCCGCTTTAATTTGATCAGCACTTTCTACAGAACGGAGGGTAAAAATATTATCTAAATCAAGTCCGGTAAATGGTGGTTTGATAGCTCTGGCACCTGTAGCAATTATTAACTTATCATATTCAGCAGCACCTTCTTTGTCTTCAGCCAAATTATGATAATATATCATTTTTTTGTCAGGATCAATTTCTTTAACTTCATGTTCAACCTTAAGCTCAACATTGTATTTTTCTGCAAAAGAAGCCGCTGTAAATGCAATCAGCTGATCTCTGGAAGGAGTCACTCCCGAGATATAATAGGGCAGACCACAGCCAGCATAAGAAATATCCCGTCCCTTTTCAAAAACTACAATCTCTGCCTCTTTATCTGTTCTTCTCGCTTTTGCTGCTGCACTTGTTCCCGCTGCTACAGCACCGATAACTGCAATTTTCATTTTAGATTCCTCCAGTTAAAAAATTTTATAACAATAACTTTTTGTTCCTAATTGTTCCTAAAAAATTATAAGTTTAATTTTTAAAATTCACAGGCATTTTTTTCGACTACCTTAAATAACGTATTATTTACTGTGTTTTCTGAAGGCTGAGAAATGGCCGCCAGATTTTCAAAAGTCTTACGAAGTGAACAGTTAATAAAACCCGAGGGCAGGTGACAGTCCAGCTCCTGACTAACTAAATCAAAATGCCTCAGTGCAAGTTCAGCTGCTGTTAGTGATTTTAAAGCACAGCTCCCCTTGGCTCCATCACAATAAACTCCACTTGTATCACTGATTAAATTATTAATTGCATTTTCTATTTCATCTTCTTTTCCGGCCAGATAAAGTAAAGCTGCCAGCACTCCTGGAGCTGCAGCATAAAAAAGACCACAGAGTGCCGAAAGTCGGCCTACATAAATTTTAGCATAATGTCCCACTAAATGAGCCAGCATTGTTGCCTTAAAAATTTCTTCTTCCGGAAGCTCAAAATAATGTCTGGCACTGTGATATGTCACCAGTGAAATAAAAATCCCCTGATTACCACTACCCGATGAAGCTAAAGCTGGAGAAGCTGCTCCTGCCATCCGGGCACCGGTACCATCTGCTGCTTTGGCTGCAATCTCATTCAGCATAGAAAAATCAGGCCGCTTTCTGTACTTATCACCAACTCCAGAACCAATTCCTTCTCTACCCGCTCTGGCAATTGTCGAATTCAATTTGAGACCATCCTGTAAAAGCTGCAGATGATGATCTGAAAATTCATTTTCTACTAAATCAATCAGCTGATAAATATCCATCTCTTTTAATTTTGCATCCAGTTCATCATTTTTAAAATCCGCAGAATCTTTACTGTGATTTTGATAGACCAGTCTGCCATCAACTTCAATTTCAACCAGATCATCGTGATTCCCCTCAATTAAAGCTCTAACCTGGTTATCAGCTTCGACCACTGCCTCCACATAAACAGGTTTTCTGTCCTCGAGGACTTCAAACTCAACTTTATCAATGATTTCCAGTGCCTGATCCAGTTTATCTTCCAGATCCGCCAGAATTGTCAGCTTCCTGTCCAAAGGTTTATCTGCAAAATAACCCAGAGCCGCTGCTGTTTTATTGCCATAATATTTATTGATTCCCGGCAGCCCGGTTGACATTCCATTTTTATAGACAAATCCATCAATTTTAATTCTTATTTTTTCTACCTCACCCTGACTGTGCTCGGCTGCAGCTGCTACTGCAAAAGCCACAGCTCCCGGTTCTGTACATCCCTGGGCCAGAACCAGTTCTTTGTCTGCAAAAAGATCCAGCAATCCCGTCATTTGATCACCTCTGCTATATATTATTATAAAGAATAATTACTGCTCTTAAATATACTATTCTAGATTTATCTGTTACTTCCTTGTCTAAAAATTAATTATTATGAACAAATGTTAAAACAGTATTTTTCAAAAATCTATTAATTGCCAGAACGCCTGTCAAAATAGGGTTGAATAGAGCGAAAATTTTAAATTATATTTCTTCAGAAATTTTCTTGACGGCAGCTAATTCTTATGCTATTATATTTATTGCAGTCAACAAAACTGCATAAAATTTGCCCTCATCGTCTAGGGGTCCAGGACACCAGGTTTTCATCCTGGCGGCAGGGGTTCGAATCCCCTTGAGGGTACCATTTGAGATTAAGACAGCCAGCAGGCTGTCTTTTTTTGTGCATGTACAGGTGCCGTGTACCACCCGAATTATGTCGAAAAATGTAACTAAAAACACCTGCTTAATTGATGAAATTGGATACTTGCTGTGTTATAATTTGTAATAAATATTCATAATCTTAAATTAACTCAACTAAATCGGAGGGATATCATGAAAATTTCAGCTGCTAATCACGTTTATTCAATGTCCGCTCACAACAAAGCTGCAGCCAGCTGCCAGCCGGGAGAAACTGTAATTTTTGAAACCCAGGACTGTTTCAGCAACCAGATCCAGAGTGAGGAAATTCTTTTTGAATCAACAGACTGGGAAACAATTAATCCGGCCACAGGTCCTCTTGAAGTTGAAGGGGCTAAGCCCGGAGACACTCTCAAAGTTGAAATCCAAAAAATTGAACTTAATAATCAGGGAGTAATGATTACTTCTCCAGAAATGGGATTTTTAGAAGAATTTATAACTGGTTCGGAGACCAAAATTATTCCGATTGAAAATAATCAGGCTGTATTTAATGAAAAAATCAAAATTGATCTCAAACCAATGATTGGAGTTATTGGAACTTCTCCTGGCAAAGATGAAAAGGCTGTTCCCTGCGGCACTCCTGCCTCACATGGGGGTAATATGGATACTAAAGTAATTAAAGAAGGCTCGATTCTCTATCTGCCTGTCAGAGTTCCAGGGGCAATGCTGGCCATGGGTGACCTCCATGCTGCAATGGGTGATGGTGAGGTTGTGGTTACTGGAATTGAAATTGCAGGTGAGGTAACAGTTAAGCTGGATTTGATTAAAGATAAGGAACTGAGTGACCCGATGGTGGAGACCGAGTCTGCATTTTATACTATCGCTTCTGGCACAGATTTAGATGCTGCAGCCAAAAAGGCCAGCAACAACATGTTTAGATTTTTAAAAGAAAGAATGCCTTTAAGCAATAATCAACTTGCAATGCTGATGAGCATTATCTGTGATCTGCAGGTCAGCCAGGTGGTTGATCCAGAAAAGACCATGCGGATGAGGGTTGATAAGGAAGTTTTGAAGGAATATAATATAGAATACTAAAAATTAAAACTTAAAATAAACAGGGTCTCAGTTTTTTGACTGAGACCTTTTTGCCTTTTAAAATTTTATTCACAACAGGAATATCAATTTATATATATGTAATTTAAATTTTAGACATTTTTTGGGTATATTCGATTACAAGTTTACTCAAATCAACAGTTCTTTCCACAGACATTCTCTGAGCAGGTGCGGAAATACTAACTGCAGCAATTAGATTTTCGCGATAGTCAAAAATTGGAGCAGCCACACAGCGGATATTATTCTCATGTTCCATATTATCAACAGCATAGCCTTTATTTTTAATTACGGCTAATTGATCCCGCAGATCTTTTTTAACATAATTTTTATATTCTAAAGTACTTAAAAGTCTATAAACTGTACTTTTATGCAGCTGAAGCCGGGCTGAAATTTCGGTTACATTAATTCCCTCTTACTGCGGCTGATTAAATCTAAAATATCCATTGCTCTAATTAAAGACTGAACTGTATTTTTAGGAATTTCATCTACAGCCATCTCTTAACCTCTCTTTCAAGAATAATTGTTTATTATAATCTATCTCTGCAATTCTCTTTTTTTACCCTGAATTACTTTTACTTCTTTCCAGGACGGCAGCCCTTCTATATCACCCTTAACGGTCACACAATAAGCTCCAACTAAATTTGCAAGTTCTACAGCCTTTTTTAAGCTCATATTTCTCAAAAATCCGGCAATTAAACCAGCAGCAAAGGCATCGCCCGCCCCAATTGGATCAATTACTTCTTCTATCTCAAAAGCAGGTACTCTCTCCATTTTTTCTCCATCATAATATAGTGCTCCTTCTTCTCCCAGTTTTAAGACTACTATTCCGCCCATCAACTGATAAAATTTTTCAGCCGCTCTTTCTGGATTTTTAATTCCCAGTAAAATTTCGGCTTCTTCTATACCTGGAAGAAGTATATCTGTTCTTTTTATAATTTTTAAAATTTCAGTTTTCATTTTTTCCTGATTCTGCCATATTTTTTGTCTGATATTTGGATCAAAAGATATCTTTATTTTATGTTTTCCAGCAATCTCCAGAACTTTCAAAAATGCTTCTCTGGCTGACTCACTTAAAGCAGGAGTAATTCCACTTAAATGTATATACTTTGCCTGACTGATATAATCTTCATTAATATCGGCAGCTGTAATTGCACTGGCAGCTGAATTCTGCCGATAATAATACACTTTCGCTCGATCTTTAGACAAAATTTCTTTAATCATTAAGCCGGTTTGTCTATCAGCATCCCTTTTTAACTCAGATACATCAACACCCTCTCCCCGCACAAAAAATTCCACAAAATCGCCCAGTGGATCATCTCCAACTTTGCTAATCCAGCCGGCATTAAAACCCAGCCTGGTAATTCCAATAGCAAAATTGGATTCAGCCCCGGCAATATGTTTACTAAAACGGTCTGCATATTTAATGGAACCCGTATTTTCTGCGGTCATTGCTACCATAGTTTCTCACATAGTTATTACTTCCAGCATAAACTGCCTCCTTATTTAAACTAACTTTTTTCTTTATTCTGTTTCAAATAGCCTATAACCCCCAGTACCATAATGACTCCTATATCAAAAATACTGTTATTAATTGCAAATACATCCACCTTCTCGAACTATTTAATTCCAAGAATTTCTCTTATTTTATTTTTAGTTTTAACGAATTTTCTTCTTTTCTGGCGGGCT
>JBKHFK010000129.1:0-5383 GCA_046540295.1 Halanaerobium sp. | reverse complement strand
TGCCACAACATAGATAGGACTTTCACCTACTATCAGAATAATTTACGGAGCACACATAATGCTAAAACTCAGCAGGAATCTTCCTGCTGAGTTTAATAAAATATTTATTTAAGCTTACTCAAATCAAATGGTGTTTCCTGATAGACATAATAATTTAACCAGTTTACAAATAATAAATTTGCATGACTGCGCCAGCGCATAATTATTTCTTTTTCAGGGTCATCATCTTTATAATAATTTTGGGGAGGATCCATTTTCATACCTTTGTTAATATCTCTAAGATACTCATCCTGCAGACTCTCCCGATCATACTCCGAATGTCCGGTAGCAAATACCTGTCTTCCATTTTTACTGGCTATAAGGTAAATTCCCGACTCCTCTGATTCTGAAAGTATCTCCAGTTCATCTATTTTTTCAATATCTTCTTTTCTGATTTCTGTATGCCGGGAATGGGGGACAAAAAACAAATCATCAAAACCACGCATTAATTTTACATGGTTTTTGTTTTTGTAATGTGGAAAAACTCCAAACATTTTTTCTGCCAGAGGATATTTGGGTACTCCATAGTGGTGATAGAGTCCTGCCTGGCTGCCCCAGCAGATATGGAAGGTGGAAAAAACATGATGTAAACTCCAGTCCATAATTTTTTGCAGTTCTTCCCAGTAATCAACTTCTTCGAATTCTAGAGTCTCTACGGGAGCTCCGGTGATAATCATTCCATCATAATTGTTATCTTTAATCTCATCAAAGGTATTATAAAATTTAATCAGATGCTCCTCAGATGTATTTTTAGAATTATGGCTGGCCGGATGCATCAGATCAATATCGACCTGCAGAGGGGAATTACCGATCAGGCGCAAAATCTGGGTTTCTGTTTTTATTTTAGTCGGCATTAAATTCAAAATCAGTATTTTAAGTGAACGGATATCCTGATGAGTTGCCCGCGATTCTTTCATTACAAATATATTTTCATTTTCGAGTGTTTCTACTGCTGGTAATTCATCCTGTATTTTAATCGGCATTTCTTCTCACTCCTATCTTCTTTTACTCTGCCGCTGCTGTAAGAGCCTGATCTAAATCAGCTTTAATATCTTCAATATCTTCAATACCAATCGAAAGTCTGATTAACTCCGGAGAAATACCTGTCTTCTTTAAATCCTTATCACTGAGCTGCTGGTGGGTGGTACTTGCCGGATGAATTGCCAGTGATTTTGCATCACCAACATTGGCCAGATGCAGAAAAAGCTGAAGCTGATTAATGAATTTCTCAGCTGCCTCTTTTCCGCCTTTGATACCAAAAGCTATCATACCACCATTACCATTTTCTAAATATTTTTTGGCATTTTGATGAGAATCATGGCTCTCAAGCCCCGGGTAGCTTACCCAGTCAACTCTGGCATCAGCTTCTAAAAATTCTGCCACAGCCTGAGCATTTTCCGAATGTCTCTGCATTCTAAGTCCCAGAGTTTCCAGTCCGGTAATAGTTAAAAATGAATTAAAAGGGCTGGGCGCACTACCTAAATCTCTTAAAAGCTGAACTCTGGCTTTAATGATAAAAGCAGCCTCGCCGAATTCCTCCTGAAACTTAACTCCGTGATAACTGGGATCAGGTTCTACCAGTCCGGGAAATCTGCCTGTATCCCAGTCAAAATTACCACTGTCAATAATTACTCCACCGATAGAATTACCGTGACCGGCTATATATTTAGTGGTTGAATGAATAACAATATCTGCTCCGTATTCAAATGGACGGCAGATATATGGTGTGGCAAATGTATTGTCAACTATCAAAGGTACTCCAGCCTCGTGAGCAATTTCTGCCAGTCTCTCAAAATCTGGTACAGATAAAGCAGGGTTACCGATGGTCTCAACATAGAGAGCTTTAGTCCGCTCATTAATTGCTGCTTTAAAGCTTTCCGGATCCTCAGAATCAACAAAGGAAACATCTATTCCCATATTTTTAAAGGTATGTTTAAAGAGATTATGAGTTCCACCATAGATTGAACTTCCGCTTACCAAATGATCACCATTATTACAGATGGTTAAAAGTGCAATCACTTCTGCTGCCTGGCCTGAAGAAACTGCCAGTGCACCAACTCCACCTTCTAAAGCAGCAATTCTTTTTTCTAAAACTGAATTGGTTGGGTTCTGAATTCTGGTGTAAATATCTCCTGCTTCTTTTAAAGCAAATAAATCTGCTGCATGATCTGTATCATCAAAAGTATAAGATGTTGTCTGATAAATAGGAACTGCCGCTGATTTTTTGTTCTGCTCTGCCTCATAACCTGCGTGTAATGCTAAAGTATCAAATTTAAATTCCATTTTATTTCCTCCTCAATTTTTTCTACTTTAATTTTAACAACTTGATTTTTTAAACAATAAAACTTAATTGATCTCTCTGCAGCTTCCTGCTGTTTATAAGTCTTCTAAATGCAAAAATCCCACAACCTAAAAAATAGGAGTGGGTAATTTACTTACTCCTTATCTCTCAGGAATCTTCCTGCTGGAATTAGCACCGGGCAGTAACTAACTGCTGGTTGCCGGGTTTCAAAGGGCCAGTCCCTCCACCTCTCTCGATAAGTTTTATTGTTTTTTATAACTTTAACATAGATAAGTAAATCTGTCAAGAAAAGAATTGAAATTTACCAGTTTAGATAGTCAAAAAAATCATCTGCAGGGATTAAATCACCCATAATTACCGCCTCACCGGCACCAGTAGCTGCAGGAACATTATTTTTTCTGCCTTTAAGTGTCTGATAACCGAGTACTGCAAAAGCTGCTGCTTCTTTGGCTTCACTGCTTTGATCTATATCTTCTAAAGTCAGGACTTTAACCTGATCTGAAATCTTTTTTTGACACAGTTCTCTAATCTTCTGCAGCAGAAATTTATTATAACTACCTCCACCTGATACAATAATCTCATCAATTTTAGAATCTAAAAATCTCTGGTAAGAATCAACAATTACTTCAGCAGTAAAAGTGGTGACTGTTGCTATTATATCTTCTTTTTTTAAATTATTTTTTTGAGCTTTTTTAATAATTTCTCGGGCATAAGTTTCTCCAAAATCTCTGCGGCCAGAACTTTTAGGGATCTCTCTTTTAATAAAAGGATGTTTCAGCATATAAGTCAGCAATTTTTGATCAATGTTCCCTCGAGCAGCCAGCTGACCATCATGATCATAATCAAACTTATTATCAGTTAAAATTTTAACTGTATAATCAATCAACATATTTCCAGGTCCATTATCACTGCCCCTAATCTCATCAAAATCAGCTCCGGCAGGTAGATAGGTAAAATTAGCTATACCCCCAATATTCTGCAGCACCCGATTTTTATCTGGAGAAGTATATAATAGGTGATCTACATAAGGAATTAAAGGAGCTCCTTCTCCTCCTGCAGCCAGATCCCTCATCCTAAAATTGCAGACTGTAGTAACCCCGGACTTTTGAGCTATAACCGCTCCAGCTCCAATCTGCAAGGTATAAATATTGTTTTTATCCTCTACATTATGACAAATTGTCTGACCGTGAGAAGCAATTAAATCAATATTCCCTATTGAATAACCACTTTTCTTGAGAAGTTCAAAAACTGCTTCTACAAATTTATCAGCCAGCCTGATATTTAATTCAGCAATATCCTGTACTCTGCTCTGATTTAAATCAGCTGCTTTAAATATTTTTTCTTTAAAATTTTTAGTATAGGGTAAAGATATAAAGTCAATAATTTCAACAGTTAATTGACTATCAAATTCGTCAATATTAACTAAGGCAGCATCTATACCATCAACTGAAGTCCCTGACATTAGTCCAATAACATTTTTACTCATAATTTATTTAGCAGGCCCAAAGTAGGATGACCCGATAAAATTCACCTCCAGTTATTTTACACTTATCGGTAATTGACCACCAGCATCTATCTTTCCCAGAAAAAAATCTGCAGCTGCTTTCTGAGCAGCAGGACTGTAATCATAAGTTGTAATAAAGGCCTGAGTTTTCTCTATAAGCCTGTAGTCATAAGGATTACGCAGTGCAAGTACTACCACCTTATTATTTTCAGCCAGTTTTTCTGCCAGTGCTGCCTGTTCTGTATTTGCTAACGCATTATAGGTGCAGACGATAATTAAATCACTCTGATCTAATTTTTTTTGTTCTGCAGCTGAAATAACATTGTTCTCTTCCAGACGCAAATATTCTAAATCCCCAAATTCCCCCTGTAAATCATTAACAAATAAATTTCTCTTTGTCCCTTCATCTTCTGCCAGAGAAACTCTATCCATTTCAAAATCAATTACAGTAATTTTCTTATTTTTGGGATTTGATAAAGGAAAAACACCTTCATTCTTAACTAAAGTAAGTGCTTTTTCAGCAAGATTTTGAGCAGTCCTTTGATGTGCTTTAAAATCAATCTGATCTGGATCATACTGATCAACCTGCTTCAGATTGATTCTTTTACCTTTAAGAGTTAGTATCCTTTTTACAGATTGATCAATTCTTTTTTCACTAATTCTACCTGATTTTACAGCCTCAATCACTGCCTCAATTGCTTTTTTTTGCTGCTGATAACTGTGAGAAACTAAAACTGTATCACTGCCTGCCTCAATAGTTCTAACCGCGCCTTCTACTGTCCCAAAAGTGTTAACTATTGCATTCATCTCCATACAGTCTGTAATGATTAGCCCCTCAAATTTTAATTCATCTCTTAAAAGATCAGTCAGGACTGATTTTGATAAAGTAGCTGGAATACCTTCCTCTTTTTCTATTGCCGGAAAATATACATGAGCTGTCATGATACTATCCACTCCAGCCTCAATTGCTTTTTTAAAGGGGTATAATTCTACCTCGTCCAGTCTTGAGCGCTGATGTTTAATAATTGGCAGATCAAGATGAGAATCAGTATCTGTATCTCCATGACCGGGGAAATGTTTGGCTGTAGCTGTTATTCCTTCTGACTGCAGTCCCTTAATATAAGACATCCCCAGTTCTGCTACAAGTTCTGGATCTTCCCCAAATGAACGGACACCAATCACAGGATTGGCTGGATTATTATTAACATCAAGTACTGGAGCCAGGTTGACATTGATACCTAAATTTTTTAGTTCAGATGCTGTAGCTTGCGCTACTTTTTCAGTTAAATTCTTAGACTGAGCGGCTCCCAGTGCCATGTTTCCTGGAAAATGTGTTGCTCCCTTAAGTCTGGTAACAGTTCCACCTTCCTGGTCTGCAGAAATAAAAAGTGGAAATCCCGATCCCGAATCAAGAGCCAGCTGCTGCAGATTGTTTGAAAGTTCTGCAGTCTGAGCAGGATTTTTTATATTTCTGCTGAAATAAATTACTCCTCCAATATGATAGTTCTCAATCATATCTGTAATTTCTGAATCAACTT
>JBKHFK010000128.1:0-5419 GCA_046540295.1 Halanaerobium sp. | reverse complement strand
CATTCACCAATGGAAGGCTCCTATATCTTATATAATCCAGAAACAGATTATTATTACCTCTACATGTCATTTGGAACACTGGCAGCAGACGGTGGCTATAACATTAGAGTTGCCCGGTCTAAAAGTGTTGAAGGTCCCTATTTGGATTCAGCGGGAGTTGATATGCGAGAATATGATAATGACAGCTGGGAAGATGCAGAGAATTATGGCACAAAATTAATTGGGAATTTTATCTTCAAAAAATCAGAGCTGGGGTATCTTTCTCCCGGACATAATTCTGCATTTTATGATCAGGATTCAGGCAGAAGCTTTGTAATTTTCCATACCCGTTATCCCGGTCAGGGTGAAAACCATCAGGTTAGAGTGCATCAGACAGTGTTTAATCAGAAAGACTGGCCGGTGATTACTCCTCACAGTTATCGAGGAGAAAGCTTATCCAGTTATTCAGAAGCTGAGGTTACTGGCAGTTATCAGTTTGTTAACCACGGACGAGATATTCAGAATGGAGAAAATGAGATTAATTATTCTCAGGAGATAAAATTAAATCCAGATGGCAGCCTCAGTGGTGACCAGGATGGAAGCTGGAAGCTGGTTGATGATTATTATGCAGAAATCACTGTTGCGGGAGAAAAATATTATGGAGCATTTATCAGACAGTATGATAGAGGCCTGGAAAAAGAGGTAATGACTTTTAGTGCTCTTTCAGATAAAGGAGTTACAATCTGGGGCAGTGGATATTAAAACCAAATGAGAAGGAGTGGGAAAATTGGGTAAAAAAAATCTTTATTTAACCGTACTACTGGCAGGTGTCATTTTAATTATGACAGCTGCAGCTATCTCAGCAGCAGAGCCAGATGCTTATTACAGTTTTGATGGACATTTAGAAGATGAAGCAGCTAATTTTGGAGCCGGAAAGCTAATTGAAGATAATCTTGGTGATACAGCAGGGGCAGTTGGTGAGGATATTTTTTTAGAGCAGGATCCTGATTTTAAAGATGGTATAGAAAATGAGGCTCTCTATTTCGACGGTGAAAAAGGAGTGCTGCTGCCGGAAAATTTAATTGAAAGTGATCAGTACACGGTATCTCTCTGGCTGAAGCCTGAAAATAAAAACCAGCACTCCCCTTCCTTTTTTGGGGCTGCTGAGGGGGATAAATGGCTGAGTGTACTTCCCGGTGGAAATGATGCTTTTAAGGATGAAACGATGGTCTGGTCGGGAACTAACTGGTATGATGCTTCTACCGGGCTCAAAATCGCAACTGAACACTGGTATAACTTAACATTTACAGTAGATCAGGACGATATTGAAATATTTATTAATGGTCAAAGCAGGTATCAGGGTGACGATTTCCCGGATATTTTCTCAGATGCTGATTCTGTATTTTCTTTAGCTGTCAACTGGTGGGATACTCCCTATCAGGGTTTAATGGATGAGCTAAAGATCTATAATGAAGTTTTAGAAGAAGCTGAAATTAAAGATTTAGCTGCTGGGGCGCCGGAATTGGTGGAAGAAGAAGCTGATGCAGAAGAGATGGTTTATAGACCACAGTCAGACGGCAGTGTTTCTGTCCATGATCCAATGATTATCAAAGATGACGGCAGCTATTATCTTTTTGGTTCTCACCTGGCACAGGCTAAATCTGATGACTTAATTGACTGGGAACAGCTGGCCAGTGGTTTTAATGCTGATAATCCGGTCATCAAAGGTAATCCGGCCGAAGAACTAAAAGAGGCGATGGAGTGGCCGGAACCAGAAAATGCAGAAAGCACCTGGGCCAAAAGTCCGGTTAAAATAGGTGATAAATATTATCTCTACTTTAGTACCAGTACCTGGGGAGCCACCCGCTCAGCAATAGGTCTGGCTACTTCCGATACAGTAGAAGGACCCTATGAATATCAGGGTCTGGTTCTAAAATCATATAATGAGGGCGAAACGAATATTGAAGGTGAACCCCATAATCCACGTCAGGATCCAAATGCAATTGATCCCCATGTATTTTACGATCAAAAAGGAAAGCTCTGGATGAGCTACGGTTCCTATTCTGGTGGAATTTATATTTTGGAAATGGATCCAGAAACCGGGATGCCTTTAGAAGAAGAAAGCTATGGTAAAAAAGTTGCCGGTGGAGATCATTCGGCGATGGAAGGTTCTTATGTGCTTTATCACCCAGAAAGCGATTATTATTATTTTATGGTTTCTTTTGGCACACTGGCAGCAGATGGTGGTTACAATATCAGAGTGGCTCGCTCGGAAAGTCCGAATGGCCCATTTACGGATCAGGACGGAGATAATATGGTTGATGCCCGTCCGCGGGTTGGTAAAAATCATAGTGATTTTGGAGCTCGGTTGATTGGTAATTTCTGGTTTGAAAAAAGTGAAATTGGCTACCTGTCACCGGGTCATAATTCTGCCTTATATGATAAGGAACTTGATAAGTCCTTTGTACTTATGCATTCTCGTTTTCCGGGGCAGGGAGAAAGGCACAATGTTCGAGTCCATCAGATCTTAATTAATGATCAGGGCTGGCCTTTAATTATGCCCCACCGTTATACGGGTGAGACTCAGGCTGAAGACTATAATAAATCAGAGATTGCCGGTGATTATCAGCTGATTAATCACGGCAGTTCTGTTAATGACTCAGTTAATGCTTCAGAAGAAATTAAGCTCAGTCAATCAGGTCAGATCAGCGGAGCAGTAGAAGGCAGCTGGGAACAAAAAAATGGTAATTCAATATTGCTGACTATTGACGGCACAGAATATTTGGGTGAATTATTGGTTCAGTATGACGAAGGTCTAAAAAAAGATGTTATGACTTTCAGTGCTCTTTCAGATAAAGGGATCAGCATCTGGGGCAGTCAGTATTAAATCAGAATTAATTAGAAGATTAATGAAAGTGAGGATTTGGCTTTAAAGAGGCTAAATCCTCTTTTTTACTGCTTAAAAAGAGGAAATATACTTAGTTTATAGAAAATAATTATTAAGAGTTTAAAATTAAATTTTGATGGGGTAATATTTCATGCTAAAAAACAAAGTTAAATTAATGGATAAATATATTATCAGGGAGGTCAGCTTCCCCTTTATTCTCGGAGTCTTTATAGTTACAGTAATTTTAATCGGTAATTATTTTTTTCAGCTGACAGATTTAATAATTGTAAAAAAGGTGCCGGTACCGCTGGTGCTGCAGCTTCTGGCCTACAAGGTTCCTTCAGTAATGGTCGAAACCTTTCCGATTGCAGTCTTATTTGCCACCATGACCGGTATTGGTCGTTTAAATAGAGAAAATGAGATTACAGCTATTCGAATGGGAGGAGTTAGTTTATTTAGACTGATCATTCCACTTTTAGTTGTTGGAATAACTGTCAGTGGGCTGACCTTAATTTTAAATGAGCATATTGTGCCCTGGGCCAATCATCAGGCAAATAATATTATAAGAGAAACAATTTTAAAAGATGCAATGCCTGATCCGGAAGAAGAAGTCTTTTTTAAAGGCCCTCAGGGACGTCTTTTTTATGTAGAAGAATATGACGAAAGGGCAGGAGAGCTGAACAGGGTTGTTATTTATGAGCTGAACCGGGATCAGTTTCCGGAGGTTATTACTGCTGAAAGAGGAATAATTGAAGAAAACCGCTGGCTTTTAAATTCGGGAATTATTCATCAGTATAATAAAGCGGGCCAGATTATTTTTGAAAGTAAATTTGAAGAGATGGAGATTCAGCTGACTGATGAAATGAAAGAACTCTATGGCAGTCAGAAATCATCTTCAGAGATGAGCAGGGAAGAACTGGGCAAAAGGATTGCTCTTTTTCGGCGCAGTGGAATTAATGTGGATTCATTAATGGTTGACTATCATTTAAAACTGGCCGAACCGCTGACCGCTTTGATTTTTGTGCTGATCAGTGTGCCTTTAAGCTTGAGCGGTAAGGAAAGCAGGACCCTTAATTTGATTTTCACAATTGTTATTGTCTTTTTGTATTATGTGATATTATCCTTTAGCCGATCTTTTGGTAAAAATTATATACTGCCCCCACTGGCAGCTGCCTGGCTGCCCAATCTGATATTTTTTATTTTGGGAGTTATACTGCTTTTCTGGCGAGATTCCTGGCAGAAAATTATAAATAAAATCTTTAAGCTTTTAGGAATTTCTACAGCGGTATTTTTATTGATTTTTAGTCTGAGTGCCGGTGGGAGAGCAGAAGAATTTAGAGTCAATGCCGATTATCTGGACTATGATCAGAACAGTGACTTTATCAAAATTGAAGGAAATATTGACGGCAGTTATGGTCAGTATTATTTAAAGTCAGATGATATAAAAATCAAGCTGGCTGATGGCAGTCAGCGCAGTCTGGAAAGTGCTGAAAATATAGAACTGCTGCCCGGAGTAATTTCTGGCTGTGATTTTGATAATCCTCATTATTACTTTGATGCAGAGCGGGTGGTAATTAAGCCGGGAGAATATCTTAAAATGTACAGTATTGTCTTTAGAGAACTTAACGGCAGACTGCCCCTTTTATACTGGCCCTATCTTTATATCTCTCTAAAAGAAGAAAACAGTAATTTTGTTCCCTCTTTTGGTTATCACCAGCAGCGGGGCTGGTTTATTAAATCCAAATATTATTATAATAACCGCTTTAATCTCCCCGGAAATCTCTATCTTGATCATTACACTATTTCCGGTACAGCCGGTGGAATAAAACAGTATTTTATAAATGAAGATAATCAGGAGGCCTACCTTTATTATTATAGCCAGCAGAATAAAACCGAACTGGCGAATCTTTTTAACTGGGAGGCAGAATTGTATCATGAGGCTGATTTTGGCAGCTGGGACGAAGAATTTTCATATTTTTATCAGGATTATGATGATCGCCTGGAAGTAGAATCCGAACTTGACCTTTACTACAACAGACAGAGTCGAAGAAGTAGAATAAATTTTGATTATGATGAGCAAGATTATTTTGAAAACAGCAGTCGGGATCAGAAGGATTATGGTTTTGACTTTTATTTTTATGACCGTTTTTTTGACAGCCTGACAGCAAGAGTTAATTATGATCGCGATTATTCCAGAGAACCAGAAGCTGGTCTGGAAAGAGAAGTTGAGCGAGATATTGATCTCCGCTATAATCCGGGAGGAGGATGGCGCAGCCGCCTCAATTATTATGATGGGGAAAGGGAAAGTCCGACTGAGCCTTTAAAAACCAGACAGGGTGGCGAATTTTCAGTCTCCAAAAGAATTGGCTACTATGACTTTAGCTTTTTGCTGGAGCAGTATTCTCCCCGGCTGACAGAAGATGAACAGGTTAATTTTTCTCGCCTGCCCGAACTTTCTGTAGACTACAATCCACCTGGTGCTTTTTCCTATCTCGGTCAGCTTGGATATTACTATGAGGATGCCAGCCAGATTGAAGGTTACAGGATTCGCGG
>JBKHFK010000127.1:0-5424 GCA_046540295.1 Halanaerobium sp. | reverse complement strand
AGAAGTGAGAAGCTAAAAAACAGGAGGTAATAATTATGGAAGCAGAATTAAAGCAGAAAAGACTGGTTCTTGTTTCCAATGGCGAACCATATAAACATGTATTTAAAGATCAGGGAATTGAACAGCAGAAACTGGCAGGAGGCCTGACAACCGGACTGGACCCCATAATGCAGGAGGATAATGGACTCTGGATTGCCTGGGGTCGAGGTGAAGCTGACTTTAAAGTTGTTGATCAGGATAACAAGGTTCAGGTACCAGATGCTGACGGTTATACTTTAAAAAGAGTTAAGCTCAGTCCAGAAGAAAAAAACGGCTTTTACTATGGATTTTCGAACGAAGTTATGTGGCCGATCAGCCACACTTTTATCTCAAAGGCCAACTTTAAAGAAGATTACTGGAAGAGTTACCAGCAGGTTAATCAAAAATATGCAGAAAATGTTTTAGAGGAGCTGGTGGATGATGATCTGGTCTGGATCCATGATTATCATCTGGCCTTAGTTCCCGGAATTTTAAAAGAAGAAAATCCTGAAACGAAAACTTCACTTTTCTGGCATATTCCCTGGCCGGCCTGGGAGGCTTTTAGAACTATCCCCTGGAGGCAGGAGCTTTTAGCGGGGATGCTGGCCGCTGATTTTTTGGCATTTCATACTGATTTATTTGTTTATAATTTCTTAAACTGTGCCAAAAAAATTGGAGCAGAAGTGGACTTTTCAGCCAGAGAAGTTTATTATCGGGGCTCAAAAACTAGAGTTGAAAGCATACCCCTTGGTATTGACTATCAGTGGTTTAATAATTTATCTCATGATCAGGATTATTTAAAAGATGCAAAAGAGCTAAAGAAAAGTTATGAAACTAAAAATCTCATTTTTGCAGTTGATAGACTTGATTATACTAAAGGAATTGAAGAAAGATTAAAAGGCATTGAACGATTTTTCGAAAAATATCCAGAATATAGATCTAAAGTAACCTTTGTTCAGAGAGTTGCTCCCAGCAGAACTGGAATTGAAGAATATCAGAAGATGAAAGAAAGAATAGAGAAAAAAGTTGCCGAAATTAATGGTAGATATCAAAAAGATCAGTGGCAGCCGGTTAAATATTTTTACGGTTCAGTTCCACAGGCTGAACTCTTACCTTACTATAAAGCGGCTGATCTGGCTTTAATCACAGCCCTGATTGATGGTATGAATCTGGTTGCCAAAGAATATCTGGCTGTCCAGGATTCAGGAGTTCTCCTGCTTTCTGAGTTTGCAGGAGCTGCCGAATATTTAGATAGTGCTCTCAAGGTTAACCCCTATAATACAGAAGCCCTGGCAGATAGGATCTATCAGGGATTAGAAATGTCAGAGTCGGAGAAAAAAGAAAGATTAGATAAAGCACAGGCTGACTTAAAAAAATATGACATTAACTGGTGGCGTGATCACTTTCTTAAAAAGTGGCTTGATAGTTATGAATAAAAAATATGCCTTAGCTGAAGTTAATCTAAAGAAGATCAAAAATAGAATTGAAGGAGCAGATAGGATACTTCTTTTTCTGGACTATGATGGGACTCTGGCACCTTTTAAGGCCGATCCTCTTTCGGCCTCTGCTCTACCTGAAATTGAAACAAATTTGAGAAAATTAGAGAACACAACAAAATATATTTTAAGTCTGATCTCTGGCAGAAAATTAGCCGAACTTAAAAAGATGATTAATTTAAAATGGGGGCACTATGCAGGCAGTCATGGTTTAGAGATAGATTTAAATTTTTTAGAGGGAATAATTTATCCCTATCAGGATAAAGAAATTGATGTTTTAAGCAGGAATAATTTTCAAAAAATTAAAGAAAAGTATAGACACTTAGCTGATGTTCAGCTTGAGGATAAAGGTTTTGGCCTGGCTCTGCATTTTAATTCAAAAAAACAACAGGAGCGTGCCGAAAAGGAGTTAAAAGTTATCTTTGAAAATACTTTCTATCAGGTTTTATCAGGACGAAAGGTGATAGAGATTCGACCAGAGGGCTGGGATAAGGGAAAAGCGGTAGATTATATTAGTGATCAGATCAGAGAAAAATTGGATATTGACAGTTATTTAAGAATATATATTGGTGATGACAGTACTGATGAGGATGCTTTTAAAGTCTTAACAGATGGGATTACAATTTATGTCCAAAATGAAGACAGCTTAAATACAGCTGCAGAATATTTTCTAAAAAACCCGGAAGACACAGCAGAATTATTAGCAGAAATCGCAGGAGAGATTTAAATACCTGCGATTTTCTATTTTAAATTTTATGAAACTGAGGCTGCATTTTAGAGAAAGTTGTAAGTTCTTGAAAGCCCATTTTTTTAAGTCTGGAAATTGTATAATCAAATTTACTGATTATTTTTTCTGGGTTATGGCTGTCAGATCCAATTGTTAAAATCTTACCTCCCAGCTGATGGTATAGTTTTAAAATTTCAAAACTGGGAAGTGGATTCTGACCGTCAATCCTGTAACCTGAGGTATTAACTTCCAGGCCTCTGTCTTTTTTGATAATTATTTTTAGGATTTCTCTAATTAATTCGGCGGCCTGATTATTTTCCATTAAATCAGGTTGATTTTTGAAATTACCATAGCGGCGGATAATATCGAGATGTCCAATAACACTGTAGTGATTGTATTTTTTAACGACTTCAAAAACAGTTTTTAGATAATTAAGGTAGGCTTCCCACTGCTCATAGCCTTCAAAAAAATCACCATTATATAAATCAGCCTTTTCTGCTGTATGAAAAGATCCGATAACAAAATCAAAATCATCAGCCAGATAACTTTTGCACTGGTCCAGAATATGTGACTGGAGTCCCATTTCTATTCCCTTTTTGATCCTGAGTTTACCTTTATATTTTAACTGCATCTTTTCAATTTCAGTTAGATATTCTTTTTTATCAATTAAAAATTCAATTGTATCATCTTTATAATCGATGTCATGGTGGTCGGTAATTGCGATTTCGTCAAGTTCTTTTTCAACTGCAGCCTGACAGAGCTGATCCATGGTCATTTCGGAGTCAGCAGAAAAATGTGAGTGTAGGTGGTAATCAAAGAGCATAAAAACCTCTCCCTTTTTATATTAATTTTAAAAAATTGCTGATGTATTTCTTTTATCATAGCATATTATCGGTTTTAATTAAATTAATTTCAGTCTGCTAACACAAAATTTTTTCTTTTATTTGTAGTCAATCCCTGTTGATAATAGAAATTGTGAATTATATAATTAATTTAGTCATTACATATGTGAAAAATAAAACATTCTGAGGGGGATTTATTAAGATGAAGTTCAATTTAAAAAAGATACTGCTTGTTCTATTAGTAATTGTAGTTGCCGGGGCTGGTTATTTTATCTGGATGAGTACAACTACTGACGTTGAGATTGATGAAGATGATTATGTGGCAATTGAAGACCGGGGTTATGAAAATCCTGAGGCGTTAATTAGTGCTGAAGAATTAAATGAGATCAAAGATCAGGATGATGTTGTTGTTCTCGATTTTAGACGTGATGATCAGTATTTACTGGGGCACATTCCGGGTGCACTTCAGTTATGGAGACCGGATGTGAGTGATGAGGATCATGAATATGATGGAATGAGAATTTCTCGCCAGGGACTTGCTAACTGGTTAGGGGATAATGGGATTAGCCCTGATGATACAGTTGTGATTTATACTGAAGGTGGAGGACATGATGCAGCCAGAATGTGGTGGTTAATGGAAAGGCTGGGACATGAGGATATTCGCCTGCTTGATGGTGGTATTGACTACTGGCGTGCTGCTGATTATGATACCGAGCTATCGCCAAACAATAGAGAAGCTGTTGATTATGAATTTGAAGATGAAGATATTAATGAAGATCTGCTGGCATCTGTTGAAGATGTAAGAGATGCAGTTGACGATCAGGATACTATAATTTTAGATACCCGTTCCAAAGAAGAACATACTGGAGAGAAAACTGAATCTGGAGCTGCTAGAGCTGGTAGAATTCCTTCTCGCCATTATTTAGAGTGGAATGAAGCTGTTGATGAGCAGAATTTACTAAAAAGTGCAGATGAGCTAGAGGAAATGTACGAAGAGGAAGGTGTAACTGATGATAAAGCAGTAATTCCATACTGCCAGTCAGGTGTGCGCTCTGCCCACACAACCTTTGTTTTAACTCAGCTTTTGGGTTATGATGATGTTAAAAATTATGATGGTTCCTGGATTGAGTGGAGCCACAGAGATGATTTAGAAATTGAAACTGGTGAGAGTAGTTAACTTTAATTGCTAGAAAAACTAATATATGATTAATTGTGCAGACCCTGGTTATTCAGCAAAGTGGATAATCAGGGTCTTTTTTTTATCTATTAACACTATATAGTACCAGGGAATTATTAGAATAGTTTGTAATCAGCTGCTGGATTAAATATAATAATATTAGAAAACAAAAATCGGGAGGGATAAATTATGGAATACAGAACTGTTGGCAAGACTGGGGTTCAGGTTTCACCACTATGCTTTGGCACCATGCCTTTTGGTGGAATTGCCGATGAAGAAATGTCTCGCAAAATGTTTAAAGCAGCCCGGGAAAGAGGAATTAACTTTTTTGATTCTGCTGATGTTTATAATAAAGGGCGCTCTGAAGAACTTTTAGGTAAATTTATGCAGGAAAATAACTGCCGGGACGAACTGGTTATAACCTCTAAAGTATATGGAAAAACAGCTGCTGATGTTAATGCTAAAGGTCTGTCCCGCCGCCATATCAAACTGGGAGTAGAAGAGAGTTTAAAAAGGCTGAAAACTGATCGGATCGATTTTTATTTTGTTCACAGTTTTGATGCGAAAACAGATATGCTGCAGACCTTAAGGGCAATGGATGATCTGGTTAAAGAAGGCAAAATATTATATCCGGGAGTCAGCAACTGGGCAGCCTGGCAGATAGAAAAAGCTCTGGGTATTTCCCGGCGCGAAAGTCTGGCCAGATTTGAGCTGGTACAGCCGATGTATAATCTGGTTAAAAGGCAGGCAGAGGTAGAAATTTTACCAATGGCTGAGGCAGAAAACTTGGGAGTAATCTCCTATAGTCCTCTTGGGGGTGGACTTTTAACTGGAAAGTACGGAAAAGATAAAAGACCCGAAAAAGGTCGACTGGTAGAAAGAGAGGATTATGCCACCCGTTATGGTTTAAAACAGTATTATCAGATAGCTGAGGACTTCAGTAATCATGCCCGAAAAAAGGGGGTTGAACCGGCGTCACTGGCTGTCGCCTGGGTAATGTCCAATCCAGCAGTTACTGCTCCCATTATTGGAGCCCGTAATCTTAAGCAGCTCAGAGGGTCACTGGGAGCCCTAGATATTGAGATGACCGAGGAGTGGAGAAAAGAAATTAGTGATCTTTCAATTACTCCTCCACCGGCTACAGATCGACTGGAAGAACAGAAA
>JBKHFK010000126.1:0-5466 GCA_046540295.1 Halanaerobium sp. | reverse complement strand
ATGAAATTTTGAATTCTCCAACCAATTCTTTTAATTCAACTGTCATTTCAGTCAGACTGTCAACCGCCTGATTGAGATTTTACGGTTCTGATACACTGCCAGTTTATATTTTTAAGGCTAAGGTCCATCTTTTAATCTCCACTATTTATTTTTTATATTTTATTTTTAAGCAACTATATCTCTTACATCAATAATTAAAGCAACATCACCATCCCCAATAATTGTAGCACCACTGATATATTCTGTATCCTGCAGGTAGTTACCAAGTGATTTAATTACAATTTCCTGCTGATTGAGTAATTCCTCCACTATTAAGCCGATAAATCGATCTCCACTTTTTAAAATTACAACCGAAAGATCAGACTCTGATTTTTTTAATGAATCCAGCTTTTGATCACCAAAAATTTCAGAAGCAGATACAAGAGGAATAGTATTTTCCCTTAAAACAATTACATCCTTACCTCTTACTTTTTTAATATTATCCGGATTAATAGTCAGAGTCTCACTCACTGCATTAAGAGGAATAGCAAATGTGTCACCATCTACTTTAATCATTAAAGCCTGAGTTATAGCCAGAGTTAAGGGTAAAGAAATAGTAAATGTGCTTCCCTGGCCAAGTTCAGATTCAATACTGATCTGTCCATCAAGCTTTTTAACTACATTGCGCACAATGTCCATGCCGACACCCCGGCCGGAGACATCTGTAACTTCTGCAGCTGTACTAAAACCAGGATGAAAGACAAAATCAAGAACATCTCTTCTTTCCATCTGTTCAAGTTCTTCTTCACTTACTATACCCTTCTCTACAGCTTTACGGCCAACCTGTCCGGCATCTATGCCAGCTCCATCATCTTTGACCTCAATGATAATTTCACTGCCTTTTTGATAGGCCCTAAGCTCTATTCTTCCTTCCTCTTCTTTGCCCTTAGCCTTTCTTTCTTCCGGTCTTTCTATTCCATGGTCAATGGCATTTCTAAGTAAATGAGTTAGTGGATCAGATAATTCATCAATTATTGAACGATCAAGTTCAGTTTCCTGACCCTCCATTACAAAATCAATTTCTTTATCCATTTTATTGGAAAGATCCCTGATCATTCTGGGAAATCTGCTAAACATTACACCAACCGGAACCATTCTAATCTGCATAACAATATGATGTAACTCCATTGTTACCCTATCCAGCTGGGGAATAATTTCATTAAATTTTGATTTTTGAATATCAAGTGACTGAAGACGGGTTTTATTAATCAATAATTCTCCTACCATATTCATTAGAGTATCAAGTTTAGAAATATCAACTCGAACAGTAGAACTACTCTGAAAGGAATTAACTTTATGTTCTGCATGCAGACTCTTTTCGTCCTCTTCTGAACTTTCGGCATCCATTTCTAAAGACTCAATCTCATTAAAATGAAGTACCTCTGCCCCGGAAATTTCAGAAACCTCTTCTCTGAACTCTTCTGCCGGCAGCCAGCTCAAAGCATAAATATCAAGTTCAGAAACCGATTCCTCTGAATCTTCAATTCGGTCTTTTTCTGGCACAGATTTAAATAATTTTCCAATTTCCTCTATTTTTTTGAGAACCATAAAGGCTCTAACACTCTGAAAATCCTGCTCATCCAGTACAACTTTTAAATGATAGATTCTCTCCTTATCCTTTTTTTCATTTTCCAACTCTTTCTTTTCCAGCTGACTGAGATTAAAACTAAAATCATCTTTTTCAGCCTCTAAATCACTCTCTGCACTTTCTGTTATAGATCCTGCAGCAGACTCCTCACCGTAACTGGCAAGTTCTTTAATAAATCCTTCAAGATTAATTCCTGCAGGTTCTGCACCTTCATTTTCTCTAATTTTTTCTACCAGAAACTGAATATTATCAAGTCCCTGCAGCAGGAGGTCTATAAATTCAGTTCTAACCTCCAGCTTACCCTCTCTAACTCGGTCAAGCATATTTTCCATTTTATGAGTCAGTTCTGTCAAATTTTCAAAACCCATTGTAGCAGCCATTCCTTTAAGCGAATGCGCAGCCCGAAAAACTGCATCTATTGTTTCTTTATCCCCTGGATTGTTTTCAAGGGTTAAAATACCATTGTTAAGGGTTTCTACATATTCTTTTGCCTCATCAAAAAACATATCTAAATATCCATTATCCTGCATTAACTTCCCCCCTGATTTTATATTATTAAAATATTAACTTTTTTCATCAAAAAATTTAGCCTCATATTTATCAGAATTGAGATAACCTTTAATACTTTTTTCACGGCTGTAAAGAGAGATCATTTTTTCCTTGTTCAATTTCTTTTTCTCTTCCAGTGCCTGCAAATTTTGAGACTGCATTTCACTTATTTCCTGCATCAAATTATATAACTTACTTTTTCTCTGCTGCAGCTCATCGCTGTTTAAAGAAAAAGCAAGTTGAGCAAAATAATCCTGCTGTTTAATTTCATCAATTTCTGCAATCAGCTCATTTTTTTGACTTAATTTTTTTGTTAAAATATCAAAATCACCAGCTTCAATCAGCTCTGCTTCGGCTTCAGTTAGCGATTTTAATTTTTGATATAATTTAAAAAGATCTTTCATAAATAAACCTCCAGCTTAAACTCCAACATTTATTCTTTTTTCTTCTCCTGTATTTTGATTAATTACAATCTCTTTATAGGCTGCAAATAGTTCTTCTACAAGTGGTATTACATTATCAAGATGTCTGGTGTTTTTATTCAGATTGGCCTTTATTAACTCTCTGTAAATAAAATCATAGAGCCTTTCTAACTGAAGAGCAATTTCTCCACCCTGTTCTTTATTTAAAGTACTCTGCAATTCTAGAATAATATTCTGAGCCTTAATTATATTATTATGGCTTTCTTCTATTTTTCCTTCTCTAATATTTTTTTTAGCTAATTTCATAAACTTAACTGCGCCCTGATAAAGCATCAACAGAAGCTTTCCCGGACTTGCGGTTTTAATCTGCATCTGCTTGTATTGATCAGCACTTCTTCCCTGCATAATAATTACCTCCTAAACATATTTTATAATTTTTTGCTTAAAATAGCAATAATCCTATCGCTCAAATTTGATATTATTTAACTCTTTTAATAATTTTTTATTTTTAACGGCTTTTTGATTCTCTTCTTTAACATCCTCTAACAGCTCTTTTCTCATTATTTCAATTTCTTTTGGGGCCTCTATTCCAAGCTGTACTTTACCATTTTCAATACCCACTACAGTAATCTCAATCTGATCACCAATCATGATTTTTTCATTTAATTTTCTAGTTAGTACCAGCATTATTCAGCCACCTCTTCAGCAGCAAATATTTTATAGCGAACCTGATAACGCTGATCATCAAGAATTACCTGTTTTGCTAATTTTTCTTCTATATTGATAACTATTGGAGCTGAAAGATTGGCAGTACTATTTTTAATTTGATCTTTAAGTGTAATAATATTTAAGATCAACAAATTAGAAATACTCTCAATCTTCAGTTCCTCTTCTATTTTATCACTAATTTCAAATTCATAATCCTGAATCAAATTACCCGGCTCAACAGTTACAAAAGCTATATCCGGGTCCTCAACTGACTGCATAATTATAAAAGGAGATTCCTCTGCCAGTGGTAATAAAACAAAATCTTTAAGTCCTTCAAAACCCGGCATTCCAGAAGCAAAAGAAATTATATCTGATTCAGCCACTTTTAGTTTGCCAAAATCACGGGTCATTATTTCCATCTAAATCCCTCCAATTTTAAGTTCTTTAATCTTTAATTTTAAGTGATTTTTAAGCCTTGAAATCTATATTGGGCCCCGGTTTATAGGCAATAACAAGCTCCCGCTGATCACTATACATTATCTCTGCTCCGAGATCAGAAATTTTATAGTTTTCAAAATCACTTAACTTATCACCAGTTTCTGCATAGAAAGCTGCTGCTTTTTGGGCAGTCTCCATTCCTTTTTCTGAAAAGTTTTTTGTACTGTCTTTTAATTTATAAAAACCCATTGCTTTTCTGGATGGATAACCATCAATCTGTAAATCCAGGCCCTGAAGCATTAAACCACTTCCTTTCATAAATTATTATCGTGGATTACCTGTGAAAGTTAAATTAGCTGAGCATAAATTAAAGTCGATTATCTTAATTATAAGATGCCATACTCTTTTTTAGTAGGTTATTAGCCTTCTAAAAAATTAACAAAAAGGGTTTGTCTAGTTAACAAAGAATATGTTAATATACATATTCAAAATTTTAGAGGTGATAAATAATGAAAAACAAAATTATAATTACAATTTTTACTGTAATTTTTCTTCTAACTGTATTTACTGCATCAGCTCTTGAAACGGAAGAAATTAATGAGCTGAACTATCAAGTTCTTGAAAGTTATAAACATGATCCAGAAGCCTTTACTCAGGGATTAGAAATCTACCAAAACAATCTTTATGAGGGAACAGGACGTTACGGCAGCTCAACTCTGAGAAAGGTTGATATTGAAAGTGGTGAAGTTTTAGAAAAAATTAATTTAGACTCAAAATATTTTGGAGAAGGAATAACTATCCTGGAGGATAGGATCTATCAGCTAAGCTGGAAAGAAAAGACTGCTTTTGTTTATGATCTCGATTTTAACTTAATCAGAAAGTTTAACTATCAGGGAGAAGGCTGGGGGCTTGCTAATGATGGGGAATATTTGATTATGAGTGACGGCAGTGAATATCTTTATTTTAGAGATTCAAAGTCCTTTGAAATTGAGAAAAAAGTTGAAGTCACAGCTGCTGAAAAAAAATTGAAAAACATTAATGAACTGGAATATCATAATGGTTTTCTGTACGCAAATATCTGGCAGACAGATTATATTGTAAAAATAAATCCCGAAAACGGAAACACAGTCGCCTATTTAGACTTAAGTGGAATTTTGAAAAGTAGTTATCAGGGAGAAGTCGATGTATTAAATGGAATTGCCTATGATCCTGAAGAGAAAAATTTTTTGGTAACTGGTAAGCTGTGGCCTAAAATTTATAGAATAGAAATAGATGAATAAATATTAAAAACCCTTATGGTTAAAAATCTGACAGTTTGATTTCAGATCCATAAGGGTTTTTATTTCTATAGCTGTAAATATTTTATTTTAGTTTAAAATTTCATAAACCCGGGAGTTATTATACTCACTATAAGGGGCTTCTTCCCTTAATCTCTCTAAAACCTCCCGACTTTTTTCAGCTTCTCCTGCTTTATTAAGCATCAATCCCAGATTATATAAAGCCTCGTCATAATAATTGCTGTCATTATATTCATTTAAATAAATTCGATAAAAATGTTCACCCGACTGATAATTCTCAAGTTTTTCGTGGCTTCTGGCCAGCAAAAATAAACTTTCTCGTTTTAAATAATCAGTTTCAGTCAAATTATAAATACTGTTAAATATGTCAGCCGCATCCTGGTAATCACCTCGCGAAAAGTAATCCATACCCAGATTAAATAAC